>JAKPAQ010000183.1 GCA_029779385.1 Actinomycetes bacterium
CTCAGAGTCCGCCCGCGAGCATGCGCGCGAACTACTTGAACTCGCTGCTTCGGGCTGACTCAGCCAGTTCTTCGACCCACGGTCGGCGTGTCGAAGCCAGATATCGACGGCTGCACGTTCAAATGGAAAGCATCATGCCCATCTTGAAGCGACGGAAAAATTCGACTCCCGATGGCCCCGGCGTAGCCGGCCCAGTTCGGCTTTGTCGCACCAGTGATGAATTGTCGGTCGTACGCACCGGTGACATCGTGGTGGTCGACATTGCGGATCTAGAAGCCGATCATGCACGGCTGCTGGTCGATCGAAAAGTCGCAGCGGTCGTCAACGTTTCTGCCTCGACCTCAGGCCGATTCCCGAATCTTGGTCCGCAAGTTCTGGCTGAGGCATCAATTCCGCTAGTCGATCGCGTCGGCGAGTCGCTCTGGCAGTCTCTACGAAGCGGTGATCGGGCGCGGATATTTCAGGGCCAGATCTTCGTCGGCGATAAACTCATCGCGACTGGAACCGAAATGACGGCCGGACTAGTTCGAGATCAGCTGGACGAGGCGTCCTCGGGTCTTTCTAGTCGACTGGACTCAATCGTCACCAACGCGGCCGACACGCTCCGCCGAGACCGGGCAATGCTGCTCGAAGGTGCGGGAATTCCGGCGGTCGTGACCCCAATCCGCAATAAGCCCGTCGTTATTGTCTACGGCGGCAAGGGCGCCGCGAGCGAACTAAAATCGATCAGACGTTTCATTTCCGATAACGATCCGGTTTTAGTTGCGGTTGCCGCCGGTGCCGAACTGTTGCTCAACGCCGGTCTTCGCCCGAACCTCGTAGTCGACCGGGCAGACCAACTTAGCGAGCGAGTAATCGATCGGGCCCGCGAACTCGTCGTAGTTTCACCTGTCGGTCGCCTCGCCAACCCGGAGCGTTTTGAAAAGCAAGGGCAACAGCCGGTGATTTTTGCTTCTGCGGGCGCGCCAGAGAACCTGGCACTTCTGCTCGTCGACCAGTTCGAGGCCGCCGTGATTGTCCAAGTGGGCGGCTCGGCACGGTTATTGGATCTTGTTGAAAGCGACGCCGCCGATGCCGCAGGGAGTTTCATTACCCGACTTCGCGCAGGATCGCGGGTAGTCGATGCACCAAGCGTGGCCTGGTTCGCGAGTCAGCGGATCGGTTGGTTCACCCCGATCATCCTGCTGGTGGCCGGTGTCGCCGCAGTTGTCGCTGCGGTGGCAACTACCAGTGTTGGCAGCGACTGGGTTTCGCAAATCTCAACTGACTTGACCTCTTGGATCGAAGGAGTTTTCTCGTGATCAATCTGCGCTACCACGTCATCTCGCTGGCGGCGGTCCTGTTCGCGTTGGGAGCAGGAATTGCGCTTGGCGCAGGAGCGCTGGGCGGCGCAGACGAACCCGTCGAGGAAACAACCTCCGCCGTGCAACAAATCACCCCGGCCTTGGCCGGTTTCGACGCTGGTTATGCAACTGCGACTGCATCGACGCTGCTTTCGGCAACGCTCAAAGATCGATCTGTGCTCGTGTTGACGCTACCAACGGCTCGCGAAAACGAAGTCAGCTCGCTGGTAGACAATCTGACTCTTGCCGGTGCGAAGGTTACTGGCGAGGTTGGCTTGACCACGAAGCTCCTTTCGCCCGCAAACCGAAAGTTTGTCGAAGGTGTGGCCACCCAGTCGAACCCCGACGGGGCTACCGATGGCAGTGATTACCAGAAGGTCGGTGCGGCAATCGCGCGTGGCTACCTAGCCAAAACCGCGGCCGAGTCAGACGATACTGCGCGCACGATTCGTGCCGCCTTCACCCAAGGTGGACTGCTTGAAGTTGAAAAAGACCCACAAGGACAAGCTCAACTCGTTCTCGTGGTTGCGGGCGTACCTGGCGCGGGCACGGCCGGTGAGAACACCGTGGTTGCCGGAATGATCGGCGGAATTGATGCCGGCGGGCTTGGCACCGCGGTCGTTGGTCCGGTGCCAGCAGGCGAAGACGGAGTGGTCAACGCGGTCCGCGAATCTGACGCAGCCGGAAGCGTGTCGACCCTTGATGTGACCGATACGAGTACCGGTCGAGTGGCCGCGGTCCTTGCCCTCGTGCAGGATTTGGCCGGAAAGCCGGGTTCGTGGGGGACATCGAAGGCCGCTGACGGGCCGTTCCCCAATTGATCTGGGTCGCCCCAGGGCGAGTTTGCGGCATATGGCCGATCGCACTCAAACACGCTGGTAGACTGGAGTTCCGTGGAGCACCGTAGCGGTAGATCAACGCAGATCCCAGTCTCGGTGGGCGTTCTTGCCCAGTTCCGCATTCCCTTCGGAACCACGGAGAATCACCTTGGCAACTAATGCGGTCACCAAACACGTTTTCGTTACTGGCGGCGTTGTGTCGTCGCTTGGTAAGGGGCTGACCGCCTCCAGCCTCGGACGACTTCTAAAGTCCCGTGGCCTGCGTGTCACGATGCAGAAACTCGATCCGTACCTCAACGTCGATCCGGGCACGATGAATCCGTTCCAGCACGGCGAGGTTTTCGTCACCGATGACGGTGCCGAGACGGACTTGGACATCGGCCACTACGAACGGTTCTTGGATGAGGATCTGGTGGGCCGAGCGAACGTGACCACCGGTCAGGTGTACTCCGAAGTGATCGCCCGCGAACGGCGCGGGGACTACCTTGGCGACACCGTCCAAGTGATTCCGCACATCACCAATGAAATCAAAGACCGAATGCTTTCAATGGGCGGCCCGGACGTTGACGTGGTTATCCACGAAATCGGCGGCACGGTTGGCGACATCGAAAGCCAGCCATTCCTTGAGTCGGCTCGCCAAGTGCGACACGAAGTCGGCCGCAACAATGTGTTCTTCCTGCATGTTTCGCTGATCCCGTATATCGGCCCATCGGGGGAGTTGAAGACCAAGCCAACCCAGCACTCGGTCGCCGCCTTGCGGTCCATTGGCATCCAGCCCGATGCAATCGTCTGCCGATCTGATCGGCCGGTGCCGGACGGAGTCAAGCGCAAGATTTCGTTGATGTGCGACGTCGACGATGAAGCAGTCGTTACTGCAATTGACGCCCCATCGATTTATGACATTCCGAAAGTGCTGCACGAGGAAGGGCTGGACGCCTATGTCGTTCGCCGCCTGGATTTGCCGTTTAGAGATGTCAACTGGAGTGAGTGGAACTCGCTGCTGGAGAGGGTTCACAATCCGGCCGAGGAAGTAACGATTGCCCTCGTTGGCAAGTACATCGACCTGCCTGACGCCTACCTTTCAGTCGCTGAGGCCCTGCGCGCTGGCGGGTTCGCCAACGACGCGAAAGTCCACCTGCGTTGGGTTCCCTCCGACGAGTGTGCGACTGAAGCCGGCGCGGCTCAGCAGTTGGGTGACGTTGACGGCATCTGTGTCCCTGGCGGATTTGGAAT
>JAKPAQ010000226.1 GCA_029779385.1 Actinomycetes bacterium
ATTGCCGCGGCGAGGAAAAGCCCAACCCCAGTCCATAGCGCGGCCGAATGAATCTGGCCATCGGCGAACGATGGACCGATCACGTGCTCGGTCGCCCAGCCCAAAACCCACGCATCGCCGACCGTCATCACCCCAAATAGCAGGGAGGCCAGCGCAGCGAAAGTGAAGACGAATTTTTGCCGAACGATGCCGGTGCCCATCACCGCGAATCCGCGCCGGGTGAGTCGGTCGGTGGCGTTTCCCGCGAGACTGTCTAGCTTCTTTGGGGTCTGAGCAGTGGGCGAAGGAGTGCTCACCTGACCACGTGCCCGGCCGCCCGTAGTGCATCCTTGACTGCTGAAATCTTGAACGTGCCAAAGTGGAATACGCTCGCGGCCAAGACTGCGTCCGCCCCGGCGTCAACCGCCGGCGCGAAGTGTTCAACTTTTCCGGCCCCGCCGCTGGCTATCAACGGCAGGTTCGTTACTTGGCGAACCGCGCGGATCATTTCAAGGTCAAACCCCTGCTGGGTGCCGTCGGCGTCCATCGAGTTGAGCAAGATCTCGCCGGCACCCAACTCCGTGGCCTGGCGAACCCACTCGACTGCGTCCAAACCAGCGCTCTGGCGGCCACCGTGGGTGGTCACTTCAAATCCGCTTGGCTGGCCATCGGCGCGACGAGCGTCAACGCTGAGCACCAGCACTTGGTTTCCGAACCGTTGGGCGATCTCGGCGATCACGTGTGGCCGGGCAATCGCGGCAGTGTTGATGCCGATCTTGTCGGCCCCAGCGCGCAATAGTCGGTCGACATCCTCGACCGTGCGAACTCCCCCGCCAACGGTCAGTGGGATAAAAACCTGTTCGGCGGTTCGGCTAACGATGTCGTAGGTCGTTGCCCTATCGCCACTAGAAGCGGTGATGTCCAAGAAAGTCAGCTCGTCGGCGCCTTCAGCGTCGTAAACCCGGGCCATTTCGACCGGGTCGCCGGCGTCCCTAAGATCAACAAAATTGACGCCCTTGACGACTCGACCGCCGTCAACGTCAAGACACGGGATCACTCGGACAGCAAGACTCACTCAACGAGCCTATCTGCCGTAGCCACAATGGTTTGCACGGCCAACAGACGCCGGCTCAGCAACTGGCAACAGTGGCCAAGGCTTCAGGAAGCGTGAACGCCCCCGCATAGAGAGCCTTACCGACAATCGCGCCTTCGACGCCTATTTCGGTCAGCGAGGCGATGTTCTGCAAATCAACCAGGCTCGAGACGCCACCTGATGCCACGACCGGCTTGTCGGTTTGCTCGCAAACTTGGCGCAGCAAGTCAAGGTTCGGTCCTTGGAGGGTGCCGTCCTTGGTCACGTCGGTGACCACGTAGCGAGCGCATCCATCGGCCTCGAGTCGAGCCAATACCTCGAACAGGTCGCCGCCTTCTTCGGTCCAGCCGCGCGCGGCCAGCGTGCGACCTCTGACATCCAAGCCGACCGCCACCCGATCGCCATAACGGTCGATCGCCGAACGACACCAGTCGGGATCTTCGAGCGCTGCGGTGCCGAGGTTTACTCGTCGACATCCCGTCGCCATTGCTGCGTCGAGTGACTCATCGTCACGGATGCCGCCGGAAAGCTCCACTTGGACGTCTAGTCGACCAACGACCTCGGCCAGGAGTTCGCGGTTGCTCCCCTTGCCGAACGCCGCATCCAAATCCACCAAGTGGATCCACTCGGCACCATCGTTCTGCCACTGCAAGGCAGCATCCAGCGGCGAGCCATAGCTAGTTTCGGTTCCTAGCGCACCTTGGACCAGACGCACGGCCTGTCCGTCGGCAACGTCAACTGCGGGGAGAAGTTCAAGAGTCACTCGCTGATCGTATCTAGCCGCCTGCGTATGGTGGACAGGCCATGAGCGAACCGACTTTCATCACCATCCCGCACTCGCGCGCCGAGGACGTTCTCGGCGTGCTCTCGGGGACGTTTATTGCCTCGCTTGGGCTCTATCTGCTGCACGAAGCTCACGCGGTAACTGGCGGCGTCGCCGGCTTGGCTTTGCTAATCACCTATGCCGTGCCCTGGTCGCTATCGGTAGTGCTGATCGTGGCGAACCTTCCCTTTCTCGCCCTGGCTCTTTGGCTCAAAGGTTTTAACTTCACCGCCAAATCGGTGGTATCGGTCGGCCTGCTTTCGGCATTTGTGAAGTTTCCCGAACACCTGATGCTGTTTTCCGAATTGTCCGCGCCCTACGCCGTGATTACCGGGAACCTGCTCGCCGGCGTCGGCATTTTGATCCTGTTTCGCCACGGTTCGAGCCTTGGTGGCTTCAGCGTGCTTGCGTTGGTTGCTCAAGAACGGGCCAGCATCCGAGCCGGATATGTCCAACTCGCGCTCGACTTTTGCGTGATCGCGGCGGCCTTGCTGGTCGTGCCGATCGGCAACGTCTTGCTGTCGGCAGTCGGCGCGTTCGTGCTGAACCTAGTGCTCGCAGTGAACCACCGGCCCGGTCGCTACTTGGCCTAGCCGAGTGCAACCAGGCGCCAACTCAACTAAACGTGCCGATCCAATTGCGCAAGAGCTGAATACCGGCGTCACCGGATTTTTCCGGGTGAAATTGAGTTGCCCAAAGTGCGCCATGTTCGACGGCCGAAACAAACCGGTCCGTGCTGTATTCAGTCCACGTCACCTTGGGCGGAACAAAGGCCGTGCCGTTTGGATCGATTTCCCAATTGCGCACGCCGTAGGAATGAACGAAATAGAAGCGCTCATCTTCCAACCCCGCAAACATTTTTGAGGCCGGCGGAGCCTCGACCGTGTTCCAACCCATATGCGGCACAACCGGGGCCACCAATCGCTCCACCGTTCCTGGCCATTGGCCGCAACCGCGAGTCTTGGTGCCGTGTTCGATGCCCTCGCCGAACAGAATCTGCATGCCAACGCAAATACCCAGAACGGGCCGATTCGCCACTAGCCGCCGATCTATGATCCGTTCTCCGTCGACGGCGCGCAGCCCGTTCATACAAGCTTCGAAGGCGCCAACACCGGGCACCAGCAAGCCATCGGCCGCTTCGGCGACCTTCGCTTCACTGGTCAGCACTACCTCGACGCCCGAGTCGGCGCCCGCCCGTTCGACGGCTCGCACCGCCGAACGGACATTGCCCGATCCGTAATCGAGAACAGCAACAACCGGCACTACAGCGCGCCTTTAGTCGACGGGATTGCGTCGTCGCGCGGATCCGGCTCGATGGCAGCACGAAGCGCCCGAGCAAAAGCCTTGAACTGACATTCGACGATGTGGTGCGGGTCGCGACCGGCGATCAGATTCAGGTGCATGGTGATTTGCGCGTGGTGGGCGATCGACTCGAACACGTGCGAAGTGAGCGAGCCAATGTAGGCGCCGCCGATAATCGCGGTGATCTGCCGCTCTGGCTCACCAGTGTGAACGAAGTAGGGACGCCCCGAAATGTCGACGACGCATTGCGCGATCGCCTCATCGAGGGGAATGATCGCATCGCCGTAACGGCGGATACCCGCCTTGTCGCCGAGTGCAGAGCGCAGCGCCTCGCCGATACATATGGCCGTGTCCTCGACCGTGTGGTGCGCGTCAATGTGCAGATCGCCTTCGGCGCGCACGGTCAAATCGATGAGCGAGTGCCGACCCAGCGCATTGAGCATGTGGTCATAGAAACCGACGCCCGTACTGATGTCGCACTTACCGGTACCGTCGAGATTCACCTCGACTACGACGTGGGACTCAGAGGTCTTTCTCTCGATTCGAGCAGTTCTGCCCTCAGTTCGAGTCATCTGGGGTCCACCTCCGCTAGTGCGTTTCTAAAAGCCTGCATTTCGGCCGGAGTACCGATCGATACTCGCAACCAACCGTCGGGGCCAACCTCGCGGATTAGCACACCTCGATCGACCAAACCTTCCCACACAAGGTGGCGATCAGCGAAATGGCCGAACAACACGAAGTTCGCGTCCGAAGCGGCAACCTCATAGTTTCTGTCTCGCAACCACTGTGCGGT
The DNA here is from genome assembly GCA_029779385.1 of Actinomycetes bacterium. Next base: position 3,991 of record JAKPAQ010000226.1, read on the forward strand.
CTCGTCTCGGGAGGTCCGAATTTCGTCGACTTTCGCCAGCAACTCGTCGGTGTGCTTCAGCGCGGCCACGGCGGTTGCTTGAGTCACCGCCGACAAGTGGTACGGCAAGCGCACGATGCGCAATGCGTCCACGATCGCCGGGTCGGCAGCGAGGTATCCCAGCCGGCCACCAGCCAACGCGAATGCCTTGCTCATCGTCCGGGTGACGATCAGTCTGGGGTTCGCCGCGAGAAGATCCAGAGCCGTTGGCGTGCCGGTTCGGCGGAACTCGGCGTAGGCCTCGTCGACCACCACGATCCCGGGGGCGGCGGCCAAAATGGGGTTCAGTTCATTGGCCGAAAGCGCCGTGCCGGTCGGATTGTTCGGTGAAGTCAAGAAGACCACTTCGGGTCGAACACGTTCGATCAACTCGACCGCCGCGGCAACGTCGATAGTGAAATCTTCGCTGCGGCGTCCCGAAACCCAATCGGTGTGAGTGTTGCGGGCGTATTCGGGGTACATCGAATACGTCGGCGCGAACGACATCGCCGTTCTACCCGGGCCACCGAACGCCTGCAGGATCTGCTGCATGATCTCGTTGGACCCGTTCGCGGCCCAAACGTTCTGGCTGCTCAGCCTGTGGCCAAGGTAGTTCGCCAACTGCGTCCGAAGTTCTACCGCCTCCCGATCGGGGTATCGGTTCAACGAACCGGCCACGGCTTTGGCGGCAGCGGCGATCTCGACCGCTACCTCTTCGCTTGGCCCGTAGGGGTTCTCGTTCGTGTTCAGTCGAACCGGCACGTCAATTTGTGGCGCACCATAAGGTTCGTCGGCTCGTAACTCCTCGCGAATCGGCAGCCAATCAGGCAGCGTCACCGGTCCAACCTGACACTCACGGCCACACCGTGCGACGGCAAATCCTCGGCCTCGGCCAAGGTGACAACCTTGGGACCAACCTCATCGAGCGCGGCGGCCGAATAGTTGACCACATGCATGTTCTTGCAGAACGCACGCACCGAAAGTCCCGAGGAGTGACAAGCGCAACCAGCGGTAGGCAGAACGTGATTCGACCCGGCCGCATAATCGCCGAGCGAGACCGGCGAGTACGAGCCGACGAATACCGCGCCAGCATTGAAGATCTTGGCCGCATCGATTTGAGCATTGGCGGTTTGAATTTCCAAGTGTTCAGCCGCGTAGGCGTTTGCCACGTCGATTGCCTGGTCAATGTTTCGAACCAGCACGGTGGCCGACTGTGTCCCCGCCAACGAAGTGCGGATGCGCTCTTCGTGCTTGGCCGCCGCCACCAAACCGGTCAGCTCGACGTCGACGCGATCAGCCAGTTCGACCGAATCGGTGATCAGCACACTTGCCGCCAGCGGATCGTGTTCGGCTTGGCTGATCAAATCGGCAGCAACATACTTCGGATCGGCGGCCGCGTCAGCGATGATCGCGATTTCCGTCGGGCCAGCCTCGGCATCAATCGCGACCGTGCCCTGCAGGTGCCGCTTGGCCGCAGCAACGAAAATGTTGCCCGGACCGGTAATCAGGTTTACGGCCTCGTTTTCCTCGGTGCCGTAGGCAAGCATCGCCAATGCCTGGGCCCCGCCAGCGGCATAAACCTCGGTGACGCCAAGGCGTGCGCATGCCGCCAGAATCGTCGGGTGCGGCAGTCCGCCGAACTCGGCCTGAGGCGGACTGGCCAAGGCAATTCCCGGCACCCCCGCCACCTGTGCGGGCACTGCGTTCATGATCACCGTGCTCACCAGCGGCGCAAGACCGCCAGGCACGTAGAGTCCGACGCGTTGCATCGGCACAATCCGTCGTTCAACGATCGCGCCGGGGCCAAGTTCGACTGTGACAGTCTGCTCAAGTTCGACTTCGCAGGTGGCACGCAACCGAGCGATCGACTCGTCGATCGCGGCCAAAACCGCTGGGTCAAGTCCGGCCAGCGCCTCGTCGAGTGCCGACTGGCTTACCCGAAGCGACTCGGGCCTAACCCCGTCAAAACGCTCCGAGGCATCCAGCACTGCTGCGGCACCGCGAGTGCGGACATCTTCACAAAGTGGGACGACCGCCGCGAGCGCATGCTCGACGTCAACCTCGGCGCGGGGTACAGCGTCGCGATACCCTCCGGATTGGTCACGTAAATCAAGTCGTCGAAGCACAGCCCAAGTCTAGGAGGCCGCCGGGTGAAAACTTCCGCCCCATGGGTCCAACCGGTGATTGCTGGACTCGTTACCGCCCTAGTTGGCTTTACTTCCTCCTTCGCCGTCGTCCTGGCAGGACTGGAATCGGTTGGAGCCACCAAGGATCAGGCGGCCAGCGGACTGCTGGCCCTAACCATCGGTTTTGGCGTGTTGGCGGTCATCCTTTCGCTCATCAACCGCGTTCCGGTCACCTTGGCCTGGTCTACTCCGGGGGCGGCCCTGTTGGTGGCGACCGGCGCAGTTTCGGGCGGCTGGCCAGCAGCGGTCGGGGCTTTCATGATTACCGGTTTGCTCATCGCCTTGATCGGTCTGGTCCCGGTGCTGGGTGAACTCGTGGCCAAAATCCCAACCGAACTTGCCCAAGCAATGCTCGCGGGCATTTTGCTGCAGTTGTGCCTAGCGCCGTTCATCGCGCTGGCCGACTCCCCCGGCTACGTCGCTCCAGTCCTGCTTACTTGGCTAGTCGCCACGCGCTTCTGGCCCCGGTGGGCGGTGCCGTTGGCGCTATTGGCGGCAGTCGGGGCGATCCTGGTGGCGGCCGAACACTCCGGCACCAAAATCGATGTTGCCGACTTTATCCCGTCGCTAGCGCTGACCGCGCCCGAGTTCAGTTTCGCGGCGCTAATCGGCGTCGCGCTGCCATTAACGATCGTCACGATGGCTTCGCAGAACCTTCCCGGCGCCGCAGTGCTGCGCAGTTTCGGCTTCAAAGTCCCGTGGCGCTCCGCGGTGGTCGCTACCGGGTTGGGCACTGCGGCCGTTGCCCCGTTTGGTGGCCACGCAATAAACCTTGCGGCGCTTTCGGCCGCACTTGCTGCCGGCGACGAGGCAGGCCCACGCGAGCGACGGTGGATCGCCGGGGTATCTGCCGGAACATTCAGCACGCTGATCGCCGGCGCCGCCGCTGCCGTAGTGGCACTGGCTGCGGTCGCTCCGGCCGGAATCATCGAAGCGGTTGCCGGACTGGCGCTTATCGGTGCTCTGATCGGCTCGCTTGAAGGTGCCTTCAGTACTCTAAACCACCGAACGAGCGCCGGGCTGACGTTTCTGCTCGCGGCCTCGGGCGTAACGCTGTTTTCGATCGGCGCTGCCTTCTGGGCACTGCTACTCGGCCTCGCCGTACGCGCAACAATCGAACGCCAGTCGCCGAAGGATTGAGTCGATGGCCAAAAAGAAGAGCAACGAAGCGACTCCGGCATTGGTCGTTTTGCAAAAGGCCGGTGCGCACGTAGTCGTGCACACTTACCAGCACGACCCTCGATCTCAGTCCTACGGAAACGAGGCGGCCGAACAACTGGGTTTGGACTCGAATCGAGTTTTCAAAACCTTGATCGTTGACGCCGACGGGTCGCTCGCCGTTGGCATCGTGCCGGTAGCTGGACTACTTGACCTAAAGGCGATTGCGGCGGCCTTAGGCGCGAAAAAGGCAACCATGGCTGACCAACAAGCGGCTCAACGGTCGACCGGCTATGTCGTCGGTGGGATCAGCCCATTTGGTCAAAAGCGGAAACTACCCACAGTTCTTGACTCAGCTGCGTTGAAGTTCGAGACGGTCTTCGTTTCCGGTGGGCGTCGCGGGCTGGACCTTGAGGTAAAACCAGTTGATCTAGTGCAACTGACCGACGCGGTCGTCGCCAAGATCAAGCGCTAATTTCATCGGCCGAAATTGGCTCTTGATCGTCCGAAGCCAGTCCGTCTGACCCTAAATAGAACGACAATGTGTAGCCCAACACTGCGCCGAGCGGCCACGCTAAGAACGGTGCCACCGCGTCAACTTTGAGTTGGGCTGGCACCTTGTCGCCCGACTCTAGTCCCGGGACTTCGCTTGGTGCCGGCGGACCCAGCAGGATGCCCAATTGCCAGCAAATAAAGGCTGCTGCCAAAGCCACCAGCGCTAAGGCAAGAACTGTCTGCCACTGGTTCGGCCTAGCCAAGCGCTCAGTGATGATGCCGAAAACGAAGGAAAGGACGACTCCGATTGCGGCGAAAGCCACCACCACCTCGAACTGACCGCCAGCGTTCGCTTCGGTTAGAAAGAGTTTGCCGTCCGAAACAACCCATAGCGACGGTTCCGCCAGCCAAGCCCAAACGACGGCCGCTGGCACCCCGGCCGCCGCGAAGCAGAGCAACAGCGAGGTCAGCCGACTCATTCTCATACGCATCCTGGACCCAGCAATTCCTTCAAGTCGGCGAATAGTGCCGAGGTGGACGAAATACGCAACCGTGGGTCTAGCCGCATCAACTTCGACGACCCCGGGCTCAACAGTCGAAGTTGAACTTCGGTGACGCCTGGATGCGCACCCAGAATTTTTTGGAAGGCGTCAACCACATCGGGCGTGCAACGGTTTGAAGCAATCGAGACCACCAACGGCTGTTCGCTTCTGCCTTGGCCCACTTCTGGACGAGTGACTTCGACGGCCGACAGATCCATCCGCTCGTCGCCGCGGCGAACTCGCGCTTTCACTGCAACCAATGAGTCTTGAGTCAATATCATCTGCGACAGGTTGTAGGCGCCCTTGAACACGGCGATCTCGATCGAGCCGTCCAAGTCTTCCAAGGTGATCGTGGCCCACGCATCACCTTTCTTACTCATCCGACGCTGAACCGAGGTGATCAGCCCGCACAAGCGCACGTTGTCGCCGTCGGCCGGTTCGCTGTCGAGCAGTTGACCGATGGTCGAATCAGCGTTGGCCGCCAAAACGTGTTCGAGTCCGTTTAGCGGATGGTCGGACACATATAGGCCGAGCATGTCGCGTTCGAAAGCCAATTTTTGCGTCTTGTCCCAATCTGGCATGTCGGGGATGTGTACCGTCATGCCTGATTCGTCAGCGGCGTCGAACGCGCCAAAAAGTGAG
>JAKPAQ010000236.1 GCA_029779385.1 Actinomycetes bacterium
AGCGGCACGACGCCGTGGAAAGAGACCGACGCCACCGGCCCGCTCGGCGTCTATGGCCAGACCAAACGCGAAGGCGAACAGGCCGTCGCCCACTGCTCGCGCCATCTCATCTTCCGTACCAGCTGGGTCTACGCCGCACGCGGTGCCAACTTCGCCAAGACCATGCTGCGCCTGGCGAAAGAACGCGACGAACTGAAAGTCATCGCCGACCAGATCGGCGCCCCGACCGGTGCCGAACTCCTCGCCGACGTCACCGCGCATGCGATCCGCACCGTACAGACCACGCCCGACGGACAGACGCTCGCCGGCCTCTACCACCTCGTCGCCGGCGGCGAAACGAGCTGGTACGACTATGCGAAGTTCGTCGTCGAATACGCAAGAAGAGTAGACCTGCCGCTCCGTGTCGCCCCCGATGCCATCCTGCCGATTGCGACTACCGACTATCCAACCCCCGCCAAGCGACCGCTCAATTCGCGGCTGGACACGCAGAAACTCCAATCGGCGTTCGGTCTCCTCCTGCCCGACTGGAAGGACGGCGTCCAACGCATGCTCGTTGAGATTTGCGGCCAATGAACACGGGGACCGGCCGAAATCGCCCGACAGAGTCGGGCTCCTACGAAACCACACTAACACCCACACCGCGTAGGAGCGCAGATCCTCTGCGCGAAAAAACTCAACAAAACCCACCTCCTTCCCGGGCACACAAAAATGCAAACACCCCACCGCAAAGGAATAATCCTCGCCGGCGGCTCCGGCACCCGGCTCTACCCGGCGACGCAGGTCGTCTCCAAACAGCTCTTGCCGATCTTCGACAAGCCGATGATCTACTACCCGCTTAGTACGCTGCTGCTCGCCGGTATCCGCGACATCCTGATCATCTCGACGCCACAGGACACGCCACGCTTCGAGCAACTGCTCGGCAACGGCAGCCAGTGGGGGATCAACCTCTCCTACGCCATCCAACCCTCACCCGACGGTCTGGCGCAAGCCTTCCTGATCGGCGAGGACTTCATCGGCGATGCTCCATCAGCCCTCGTCCTCGGCGACAACATCTTCTACGGCCATGACTTCGCGGCGCTGGTACAGGAGGCATCGGAAAGGACCGACGGCGCCACCGTCTTCGCCTACGCGGTCAATGACCCCGAACGCTACGGTGTCGTCGAGTTCGACAACCAGTGGCGGGCGATCAGCCTCGAAGAAAAACCCAAGGCGCCCAAATCGCGCTACGCCGTCACCGGTCTCTACTTCTACGACCGGCACGTCGTCGAACTGGCCAAGCAAGTGAAGCCCTCGGCGCGTGGCGAACTCGAGATCACCGACCTCAACCGCCTCTATCTCGAACAGGGCAAGCTCAGTGTCAAGACCATGGGCCGCGGTTACGCCTGGCTCGATACCGGGACGCACGAGTCGATGCTCGAAGCGAGCCAGTTCATCAGCACGATCGAGAGTCGTC
>JAKPAQ010000239.1 GCA_029779385.1 Actinomycetes bacterium
GATGTACGGCTGGGTGATCCGCAGCGGCGGGTATTCCGGATTCTCGACCACCGGGGTCGACAGGTCTGCGCCGGCGTCGAAGAGATCGTTCTGAATCTGCAGCAGTACCAAGCGGATTCGCTCAGCGGGCGCACCCGCGGCGACCGCGACGCCGATCGCGGCGTTGGCTTCGTCACAGTCCGCGTACGCCGCCAGGCGCGCGTCGTTCTTCGACACCCGGCTGAAATCGCTGAGGCCGGTCGACCCATCGTCGCCGGTCCGGGTATAGATGCGGGTCAGGTGCACAGCCATGGTCAAACCGTACTCGCGGGGACCTGTTCGTTGTCTGACACCGGCCCTTGCCGCTGTTTACACTTAGCCGCGTGAGCGAGCGTTTCGTGGTGACCGGGGGTAGCCGGTTGTCCGGCGAAGTTGCCGTGGGGGGCGCGAAGAACAGCGTGCTCAAGCTGATGGCTGCGGCGTTGTTGGCCGAGGGCACGACCACGATCACCAACTGCCCGGACATCCTGGATGTGCCATTGATGGCGGAGGTGCTCCGCGGTCTCGGGGCGACCGTCGAGCTCGAAGGCGATGTTGCCCGCATCACATCACCTGACGAGCCCAAGTACGACGCGGACTTCGCCGCGGTCCGGCAGTTCCGCGCTTCGGTATGTGTGCTCGGTCCGCTGGTGGGCCGCTGCAAGAAGGCGAAAGTCGCATTACCGGGTGGCGACGCGATCGGTTCGCGGCCGCTGGACATGCACCAATCCGGTCTGCGCCAACTCGGAGCGCGATGCAACATCGAGCACGGTTGCGTGGTCGCCGAGGCAGATCACCTGCGTGGAGCGGAAATCCAGCTCGAGTTCCCGTCGGTGGGTGCGACCGAGAACATCCTGATGGCGGCAGTGCTCGCCGAGGGCGTGACGGTCATCCACAACGCGGCGCGCGAACCCGACATCGTCGATATCTGCGACATGTTGAACCAGATGGGTGCCAAGGTCAGTGGGGGAGGGACCTCGACGCTGACCATCACCGGGGTGGACAAGCTGCATCCGACCGAGCACCGGGTGATCGGTGACCGGATTGTGGCCGCGACCTGGGGGATTGCCGCTGCGATGACGCGCGGCGATGTCGCCGTGACGGGGGTGGACCCGCAACACCTGCAGCTGGTGCTGCACAAGCTCCACGATGCCGGCGCGACCGTGACCCAGCACGACAATGGTTTCCGCGTCGTGCAGTACGAACGGCCGAAGGCCGTCAACGTCGCGACGCTGCCGTACCCGGGATTTCCCACCGACCTGCAACCGATGGCCATCGGTTTGGCGTGTATCGCCGAAGGCACCTCGATGATCACCGAGAACGTGTTCGAAGCCAGGTTCCGGTTCGTCGAGGAGATGATTCGCCTGGGCGCCGATGCCCGGACCGACGGTCACCACGCGGTGGTCCGCGGAATTCCGCAGTTGTCGAGTGCGCCGGTATGGGCGTCGGATATTCGCGCCGGAGCCGGCCTGGTGTTGGCGGGATTGGTCGCCGATGGCGACACCGAGGTTCACGACGTTTTCCACATCGATCGCGGGTATCCGTTGTTCGTCGAGAACCTCGTGAGTCTGGGCGCGGAGGTCGAACGGGTCAGTTGACGGCCATTGGCGTGTCGCATTGAGCGTTCCGATGGACGCCGTGCGACGCGTTTCGGTCGAAAAACCGGCCATATGCAGGCGTTTTGTAAAATCAAGATCGGCCCGCTAATGTATTCCAAGTCAGCAGCGAGCGGGGCCGAAAAAGCCCAGAGCAAGAGCTTGACAGCCCGACCAAGAGATAGTAGGTTGGTGGGGTTGCCCGAAAACGGCGTGTTGTTTGAGAACTCAATAGTGTGTTTGGTGGTTTTTGTTTGTTGTTTTTTGACTGCACTCCGTGTTTTCCCGTTTGTGGGGTGTGGTTGTTTTTTTGATGCCAGATTGTTGGTGTCTTTTGTTTAGGTCAGATTGTTCTGAACTTGAATTCTCACCTGTCTGTGGATGGGTAGTTTTTGTTTGGAGAGTTTGATCCTGGCTCAGGACGAACGCTGGCGGCGTGCTTAACACATGCAAGTCGAACGGAAAGGCCCTTCGGGGTACTCGAGTGGCGAACGGGTGAGTAACACGTGGGTGATCTGCCCTGCACTTTGGGATAAGCCTGGGAAACTGGGTCTAATACCGAATAGGACCATAATCTTCATGGGTTGTGGTGGAAAGCTTTTGCGGTGTGGGATGGGCCCGCGGCCTATCAGCTTGTTGGTGGGGTAATGGCCTACCAAGGCGACGACGGGTAGCCGGCCTGAGAGGGTGACCGGCCACACTGGGACTGAGATACGGCCCAGACTCCTACGGGAGGCAGCAGTGGGGAATATTGCACAATGGGCGCAAGCCTGATGCAGCGACGCCGCGTGAGGGATGACGGCCTTCGGGTTGTAAACCTCTTTCAATAGGGACGAAGCGCAAGTGAC
>JAKPAQ010000254.1 GCA_029779385.1 Actinomycetes bacterium
CAGGAGACCGGTCACGATGTCGATGTCCTTACTCGGCACCAAGATCGCAATCGACATCGTTAACGGAACGAGCAGGATGAAACACAGCGCGACCGCGATGAGGTTTGACCGCGGAATGGTGCGCGCCGGATTCTGAATGTCGGCGGCGTGAATCGCCGAGATTTCGATTCCGGAGAACATCAGCAGCGCGCCGGAGATGAAAGCGATGTTCGTTGCGTCGAAACCACTGAAGATCGCCGACGGGGACGCGTCCATCGCCGGTGGTGTCCCGCCGACCAGCGATGCGATGGCAAAGCCAACCAAGATGATCACCGGAATGACAGTGCCGACGACGACCGAATACCAAGCGAACCCGCGAGCAACCTTGAGTCCGCGCAGTGCCATTCCGGCGGCGATCCACGTCACCAAGATCACGGTGGACACCAGAAACAAGGGGTTGTTGTTCAGTTCGGGATCGACAATGAACGCTGCTTCCAGGGTGAGCGTGCCCATGATTCCCGGCCAGGCAACAACGAAGTTTGCCCATTCCAGCCAGATGATCATGAATCCAGCTGGCTCCCCAAACGCCATACGCGTCCAGATGTAGATGCCGCCGGTGCGTGGCCAGGTCGTTCCCATTTCGGTCGCAGCCATCGCAGTTGGCGTAAGGAACAGCCCAATTGCGAGCAGGAAGATCACGATCGACGCCAGACCAAATGTCGCGAGTTGGGGCGTCGTGTTCACATTGACGAGGAAGCTGAACGTGAAGATGGCCAAGCCCCAGACGCCGAAAATCTTCGCCTTGGGCGGCCTGGCGGGGACCTTGCCCGCGAGACTGCTCGAAGGATTGTCTGCGCTCATGTGGAAGGTTCCTTTGGGTCGCGGATACCTGTGGTCGACCTAGTCGAATCACCGTAGCGGCAAACAACTGGCCGACGGCGGCTCAGCGCGACTACCCCGCAACCAAAGACGGATGCAGCCGATAGCGCCTAGTAGGCGCCTGGATGTCCCCATCCACTGCGTGCGTTGCCCGCACGATCAAGCGGCACCGAATTCGAGGTGGAACCGGACGGGATGGACCCATGCGGTGAATCCGTCCAACCAAAACTTGGGATCGCAGCTGCAGATTGACCAACAAGCCATCCGCTTGCGACGGGCAGGAAGTTCAAACCTGCCGCGTCAACAAAGTCAGGCCGGGTTGTGTTGATCTGATTGTTCGCGGTGATCAGACCCTCGGTGCACGTGGCGTTGTCAGGCTGACATCCCGAGTTATCGCCGATGCCGACCGGAGTGTCGCTGTTGCCGTTCCAGATGACGTTTCCAACGATTCGCAAATCGTCGTCGGTTCGTGCTGGGTTGGGCACGTTCAAAGCGGGGTCCTGGGTGCGTGGTCCGTAAATCGCAAACTGCTGCGACGACACGACTCCGGTGGGGTTCAGGATCACGTTGTTGTAGAAGTACACGTGCTTGTTCGGGATAAGAGCTTCGCCGTCACCTGTGGTACCCCAGCCCCCGGCATTCACGCGAGGTGCACATTGCGCCGCACCACCTTCGCTGGCGCCGTCACAACTGTGTGAGCCGTACACGAATTCCGTTGTGTGGCTGCGAGTCCCGACTCGATAGATCGTGTTGTAGGCCAACAGGATGTTGTATCCACCATTAACACCGAGTCCGGCACCTTGGGTGTCGTGAATGATGTTGTTGACGACTTTGATGTCCATCGCTTCGTAATACATCCAGGGACTTGTGGTGAATTGAATTCCGGTCCCCTGACCGGCAGTGTAGCCGCCAGTCCCGCAGTTGTAGAACTCGTTCTCGGCGATAGTGAGGTAGGCACTTCCGCCCTTTGAGTATGCGCACCAGTCATCTGCGCGGGAAACGCGGTTTCCACGAAGATGGCCGTACTGAACGGCGACGAAGTCGATCGCGTTGTCGTCGGCTCCAGCGATGTCGGAATCCTCGACGTAGACGTGGTCGGACTGATTGACCTTGATGGTTTCGTGCGCCATCGCACCGTCGCCGACGTGAGGGTTGCCATCCATAGACGAGTTTCGGATCAAGGTGTAGCTGCACTGTTCGCAGTGGAATGAATCGCCATCGTGGTTGATGTCGACGCCGATCAAGTAGAAGTGGTGGGTGTTGAACATGTTGATTCCGCCGGTGAACGTTGCGGTGTGAGCGCCGTCAGCGGCATTCAAAATAATCGGGTGATCGTGGGTTCCGAGTCGGTCCTCCCAGTAGTTCACCAGCGCGGACTCGGGATATGTCCCCGCGACTAGTTGAATTCGATAGCCGGTTGTCAGTGTTTGGTTCCGGGGGATCCGATTCCAAGCGGCACCAACTGTGCGCAGGGCACTGCCGCGTGATGCTCCCGAGTTTGAATCAGAACCTGCGGTCGGGTTGACCCACAGATCAGTCCCGGTGAACGTGCCGACGTCGTAGCGACCGTTCGCACTGATTGGTCCGGGACTTGGGTCGATCGTCCGGACTGGGTCGCCGGGTGTGGGCGAAGTTTCCGGCGGGCTCCCAGTGTTCGGCGGTTCAGCGCGCCAGTAGCCGACGATCACTACGGACACTGTGGCCGCGCGTGCACCGCGGTTCGTGACTCGCCAGCCGGTCGGTGTGCCAGGAGGCAACGAGATGGCCGCAGACTTGGTGGTCTTTGCCTTGAAGCTCACGGTTGTGGACTTCGAGGCACCGCGAGGGCGCCACTGGGTTGAGCCCTTTTTTGCCGACCGGACCGAGACCGTAGCGCGGACCTTCAGTACTCCACTGCGTGCCAGCGGGCCGACACGGGCGAAGGACACCGTCGCGGTCCGACCGGAACGGACCTTCAAAGATGAAGCGACCCGTACTGGGTCCACTTGCTGGTAGGTGCCACTGGCCCGCTGGGTCGGGAGTGTTGGGCGTGCGACGTTTGTGGCAGGTGCCGCCTGCATGCTGTTTGCGGCAGCGGCGATTGGCAGCACGGGAGCAACTGCGGTGGCCGCGCCCAGCAGAGCGGCGACGAAGTGGCGCAGAGTTCCCATGGCACCTCCCGCAGAGATTCGCTTCAGTTATCGGAACCCGAAGTTCCATTGTTAAGTGCCTGCGCCGTTCGGGCAAGAATGGGCGGTCGCCAAACATCACGAACCGGGGCAATTCGGCGCGCCGTTCACAGGCTGTAACCAATGCCGCTGGCACTCTTCGATCAGTACCGGATTCGGACGAGCACGAGGGATGGGTAGTGGAACCACGACTGGCGAAGCGCAACCGCGCCATCGTTGGTGCCGTGAGCGCACCCCTGTTGCTCGCCGGGATGGTTGGAACAGCGGCGAGCTCACCGGCCGCCCTGCTGCAGGTCCGAGTTCCCGCGGCGCCGATCGATGACCAGGTCGACGCCGCGAACAATGGTTTGAAGGCGGCCAAGCATGCGCTGGTAAGGGCGCAGGCGACCCTCGATCAGGCCGCCTCCGCGCTTCCTCAAGCCGAGCAGCGAGTCCAACAAGCACTCGCTGCGTTGGCGCAGGCGCAGGCGGCCGAGGCGCGCGCACGCGAAGCCGTTGCGGCCGCACAGAAAGCCGTTGCCGCGCAGCGGGTCAAGATCGCAAAGACCCAGGGCGAGATCGACGCCCTCAAGGTGCAGATCGCTGGCCTCGCTCGGCAGGCGTACACCAATGGCGGCGAGTACCAAGAACTCGAAATCCTGTTGGAGTCGCAAGATCCGAGTCAGTTCGCGGCGCAACTACATGCCGTCCGCCGACAGGCCCGCAGTAACTCGGGGACCCTCGATCAGATCGTCGAACTCAAGCAGGAACTCCAAGTCAAGTTCGCTGAGC
>JAKPAQ010000258.1 GCA_029779385.1 Actinomycetes bacterium
GCTCAGCATGTGGTCGTAGAACGGGACGCCGGTCGACACATCAACTTGGCCAGTTCCGTCCAAGTTGAGTTCGACAAGAACGTCGCTTTCTTTGGTCGTGCGTTCGATCCGCGCAGTGCGGCTCATGTGGACTCCTGTCCTACGTTGGTCGCTGCGATCACAGCGCCCGGTTCCGAAGCAATTGTCGATAGGGCCGAAAGAAATGTGGAGGTCTCGCTTGGAGTTCCGGCGGTGACGCGCAGCCAGCCTGGCAGACCAACGTCGCGGACCAGAACTCCGGCGTCCACCAGTCGCTGCCATACGGCCGCCTGGTCAGCGAAGCCTCCAAACAATACGAAGTTCGCGTCACTATCGGCAACCCGCAGACCCATTTCCTTGCAAGCGTCGACAATTCGATCTCGCTGCACTTTCAGGTCGTCGACGGCAGAGAGCAGCTCCGTTGAGTGCGCCAAGGCACCGCGTGCGGCAGCTTGCGTGATGGCTGAAAGGTGGTACGGCAGCCGTACTCGCTGGACCGCCCCGACAACTGCCGGGTCTGCGGCGAAGTAGCCAACCCGCGCACCCGCGAACGCAAACGCCTTGCTCATGGTTCGGGTCACAATTAGGCGTGGACGACCCGGCAACAGCGTCGCCGAACTTGGGCGCTTGCTGAATTCGGCGTACGCCTCATCGACGATCAGCACACCGGAGCCTGTGACGACTAGCTGTTCGTACAGTCGACTCACGACTTCGAGGTCAACAGCCGTTCCGGTCGGATTGTTTGGCGAACACACAAACACCACTGAAGGTTCTACTCTGACGATGGCATCACATGCCGCCGCCACGTCAATCGAAAAATCAGCATCGCGGGGAACCGACGCGAATTCTGTTCCCGTCCCGCGGGCGATGAGCGCGTGCATCGAGTAACTCGGCTCGAACCCCAGCGCCGTGCGGCCCGGTCCACCAAAGGTCTGCAGCAACTGTTGGAGGACCTCGTTGCTGCCGTTTGCCGCCCAGACATTCGCCTCGGTCAACTCAACGCCCGTCGCAACACGAAGGTAATCGGCCAAATCTGTTCGCAACGCGACGGCATCGCGATCGGGGTAACGCTGGAGCCCACCGACTTCAT
>JAKPAQ010000272.1 GCA_029779385.1 Actinomycetes bacterium
CAACCGCCGGGCCAACTCTGTGCTGAGTTGCTGCGCCACCTCACGGTTCGCCAACTGCTGGACTCCGATGTCGTAGCCGGCGGGCAACTTTTCTGCGGCCTCAACGGCCAGGTCGACCAAACGAGCGATTGCCTTCGCAGACGTACGAACCCGCTCAAGTGGCGCGACCAAACCGTCTTCGATCGTCAAAATCGGCTTCACCGAGAGGGCCGCACCGATTAGCGCCGCAGCGCGACCAATCCGGCCGCCGCGACGTAGATGCTCCAAGGTGTCGACGTAAACCAAGACTTTGGAGGACTCCGCCGTCGAGGAAGCCGCCGCAGCGACCTGCTCGATCGTTCCGCCCGCAGCACTAACCCGAGCGGCCATCCCGGCCGCAAATCCGGTGGCTAGGCCGACTTGGAGGGTGTCGACCACCTGAACGGGAATGTCCACCCGAGTAGCTGCCAACCGGGCCGCATCGACGGTCCCTGAAACTCGCGAACTCAGGTGAACGGAAACGATTCCAGTTGCTCCAGTGGCGGCCAACGCCTCAAATATCGAGGCGAACATTTCCGGCGAGGGCCGAGAGGTACTGATCGGCACGGCCTGGTTCAGCGCCTCGGCAATCATCGAAGACGACACGTCCACACCTTCGGTATAGACGCGCGCACCGATGATTACGGTGGTTGGCACAACCGTAATGCCTTCGCGGGCCGCATCATCTGGGTCAAGCGAAGCAGTCGAATCGGTGACGACGGCAATGGACATACCCCTACCCTATCGAACCGGCAGGTTGGCTCGGACCGGCTAATCGGCAAGCCGAATCACGTCAGTAGACGTCACGGGAGTATCGGCCAGAGACGGTCAACTCGGCTAGCCAATCCTTCGCACCAACTGGAGTTAGCCCGCCATGCTCACCGGCGATTTCCAATAGGGTCGCTTCCACGTCTTTGGCCATCCGCAACCGGTCACCGCAAACGTAAAAGTGCGCACCGTCATCTAGCCAACTCCACAACTCACGACCGTTTTCGCGCATCCGGTCTTGGACATAAATTCGATGCTGTTGATCCCTAGAGAACGCGGTGTCAAGTCGGGTGAGCACCCCACTGCTTCGCAGGTCCTCAAGTTCGTCGCGGTAGTAGAAGTCTGTTTGGCCGTTGCGTTCGCCAAAGAAGACCCAGTTTTGGCCGCTATGGCCTCTGGCCGCCCGGTCGCGGATGAACCCGCGAAACGGTGCAATTCCGGTACCCGGCCCGACCATGATCGCCGCCCTGTCAGAGTCCGTGGGTGGACGAAAGTGACGCTGAGCTTGGACGAAAACATGCGCACCGCCTTCGGCCCGATCAGCGAGGAATGACGAGCAGACGCCGTGTCGCCACGGACCATGAACGCGATGGCGCACGACCGAGACGGTCACTTGGACTTCGTTCGGGTTCTCATGTGGGCTCGACGAGATCGAGTACTGACGCGGCGTGAGCGGCTTGAGTACCGATAGCCACTCGTCGACACTGGCCAACACCGGATATTCGCGAACCACGTCAATGAGTTGGCGGCCCCACGCCCACGAGTCGAACTGACGGCGATCATCTTGGGCGACCAATCCTGCCAGATAGGAACCGCGGTGACGTTCGGCAATGAGGCGCGCGGCTGCCGGGGTGATTGCGGCCAGGTCGTGGCTATTGGTGAGTAAGTCACCTAGGCGCACTGGATCGTGTTCAGCGTCGATCGTGGTTTCGGGGTCAAGACCCGTCAGGTTCAACCACGCGTCAACATAGGCGGGGTCCATTTTGGGCACGACGGCCAAGGCGTCTCCAGCCTCGTAGGTGAGCGTCCCGTCGGGCAACTCAAAACCGAACCTGCGCACTTCCTTGGTGGATCCTTCACCCGTTAGTCGCTCGTTCCTAGTTAGCTCGGCGAACAGCGGTCGGTTCCGTCCGTACGTGACTGGGGCGGACTTGGCGCTCGTAGCGCGCATACGCCCGGTCCTCTGGTCCGGGGTTGGGCCGATCGCATCGCCAACGGCCGAAATCCATTTATTGGCCGCGTCGTCAAAGGCCGGTTCGCAATCGATCCGATCAACAATTCTGTTGCCGCCGAGTTCGGCCAACTGTTCGTCGAGTCGGCGACCGAACCCGCAGAAGTCGTCATAGGCCGAATCGCCGAAGGCCAGCACGCTGTAATTCAGTGCGGCCAGATCCGGTGCCGCTTTGGCAGTTAGCTCGCGCCAAAAGCCGACGGCTTCGGCGGGTGGGTCACCGTCGCCGGTGGTGCTAGTTACGAACAGAACGGTCCCGGTCAAATCCGCCGGGTCAACCTGCGAAAGGGACTGCGCATTAGCCAAAATGCCTCGCGCTTGTAGCGTCTCGACTAGTTCAGGCACATGATCTTCAACGCGGCCGGTTTGCGAAGCCCAGAGTACTGAAACTGCGCCAGCCGACGGCTGCGTCGATGGCGCCAAGGCCGCCAAAACTTCGTCGAACCATTGACGTACTTGGCCAGAAACCGGAGCCGCAGCCGGTAGCCGCGGCCCGTTGGCCGACACGGCCGCCAAGTATCCAGCCAGCCAGGCTGTTTCCTGCTCGGAGACTTCAAGTTCGGCTGGTGCCCCGGCGAGTTTTAGCGGCGCACGTTCGAGCCGGACGGCGCACACCTTGAACTCTGGTTGCAAAGAATCTGGGTCGACTGCGTCGTTAGTTACCGCGTTGATCGCCAGCAACTCGCTGGTTTGTTCACCCCAGTGGATCGGCGCGAAACAGTTGCCCGGCAGCACCCGATCGGTGATAACCGCAGGCAGTACCGCTTCGCCGCGCCGCGAACAGATCCGGACCTCGCTGCCTTCGCCGATGGCCAACCGTGCGGCGTCTGCGGGGTTGATCTCGACGAACGGACCAGGATCGAGGCGATTGAGTCGGGCAACCTTGCCCGTCTTGGTCATGGTGTGCCACTGGTGCGGCAGTCGGCCAGTGTTGAGCACAAACTCGAAGTCGTCGTCGGGGGTTTCGGCCGGCGCCAAATGCGGTCTGGGATGAAAGACTGCGCGGCCGTCGTCGAACGCGAACGCGAGTTTTGGTACCTGCCCATCGGCGCGCACAACTCGACGTTGACTGACGCCATCGTTTCGGTAGCGGATTGGATTGCGGGCCGCGCCGTGTGGTGGGCACGGCCACTGAACCGGTTCGCGACGCAGTCGCTCGTAGTCGACCCCGCGCAGGTCGTAGCCCGTCTTCGGATTAGCGAACTGGCGGATCTCGTCGAAGATCTGAGCCGCGCTGTCGTAGTTGAATGCCTCGTCAAAGCCCAATCGTCCGGCGATCTGCGCGATTAGCTCCCAGTCCGGCAGCGCTTGGCCTGGCGCCGTGGTCGCCGGTTGGCAGAGCGTCAGGTTCCGCTCGGAGTTGACCATGACCGATTCGGACTCAGTCCACATCGCCGCCGGTAGGGCAATATCGGCGAACTCCAAGGTTTCGTTTTGCGCGAAGATGTCTTGGACGACGACCACTTCGGCTTTGGTCAGTGCCGCCCGCACCGTCTCGCGGTTGGCGACCGAGTGGGCGGGATTTGTGCAGATGATCCAGACTGCCTTGATTTTGCCGGCGGCCACCTGCTCGAACATGTCGATTGTGCCGCGGCCGACGTCGGCGCGGATCGTGCCCGGCGCTAGGCCCCACTTTTGTTCACAGAATTTACGATCGGCGGGCAAAACTACACTTCGCTGACCCGGCAGTCCCGGGCCCATGTAGCCCATTTCGCGCCCGCCCATTGCGTTCGGCTGACCGGTGAGGGAGAACGGACCCGAACCCGGCCGACAAATCGCACCGGTGGCCAAGTGCAGGTTGCAGATCGCGTTGGTGCTCCAAGTGCCGTGGGTCGACTGGTTCAATCCCATCGTCCAACAGGTCATCCAGTTCGCCGATTCGCCGATCCAGGCGGCCGATTGGCGCAGGTCACAAGCGGAGATTCCGGTGACTTCTTCGACGATTTCGGGCCCATACTCGCCGGCCAGGGCAGCCGTTTGATCCCAGCCGCTGGTGTGTTCAGCGATGAAATCGTGATCGATGGCGTCTGCCTCGATCAGTAGGTTGAGGATCCCGTTGAGGAAGGCCAGGTCGGTGCCAGGTTTGATCTGGCAAAACAAGTCAGCCTTCTCGGCGGTCGCGGTTCGCCGAGGATCAACCACCACCAGGCGCGCACCGGCTTTTGCTCGCTCCATCATCCGCAGAAACAGGATCGGGTGCGTTTCGGCCATGTTCGAACCGATGACCAAAAACAGGTCAGCGTGGTCGAAGTCGTCATATGACCCCGGCGGGCCGTCAGAGCCCAAGGATTGCTTGTACCCGGTACCGGCGCTGGCCATACACAGCCGCGAATTGGACTCCAGGTTGATCGTGCCGAGATAGCCCTTGGCCAGTTTGGTGGCTAAATACTGCGCCTCCAGCGACATTTGGCCTGAGACGTAAAGTGCGACCGAATCGGGCCCATGCTCGTCGATGACGGCCTTGAACCTTGCTGCGGCCTCATCGAGCGCCACACTCAGGTCGGCTTGGGTTCGCTCACTCGACCGGTCTCGGCGGACCGAAGCGAACTCCATTCGGCCAGGTGCGGCAAGCAGATCCGCGGTCGTGGTGCCTTTGGTGCACAACCGACCACCGTTTGCCGGGTGATCTGGGGTACCTACAGCATCAACCACTGTGCGACCCGTTGGCCCTGACTCGATTTGCAGCGTCAGCCCACAACCTACCCCGCAATAGCCGCAGGCAGTCCGCACAGCCGTTTGACTTGGGAAGGTCATGGTCATTTCAAGCTCAGACTGCGGCCGCGAACCCGAAGTCGGCGGCATTCTGGTACCGCTGAACCACTAGGTCAACGAGCCGTTCATCGGGCAGGCGCTCATCCAAAAGCGGCGCGGTCACCAAGTCAGCACCAACGTTTTTCAAGGCGTCGTGGAAGTGACCCGGCGCCAACAGATAGGAGGCCAGGAGCACTCGACGGCCCGGTTCACGTGCCGCGGCGACGACATCGGCCAAGGCCGTACCGCAATGTCCAACGTGACCCAATGGCACGAGTCGACCGAGTCGCTCTGACAGGGCCGACGCAACTTGGTTCATCGATTCGACTGCTACCTGGTCGCTTGACGCCGATGCCCCCAACACAACCGTGTCCGCTCCGCTCATCCCCGACTCGATCAGCCGCTCAACCAAGATTTCGACCAGTGCCGAATTTGGGCCAAGCGGGTCGGTCGCGCGATGGCTGGGGTTTCGGTCCACGGCATCGGCGATGTCGTGGTGGACGTGGTAGCCAGCAGACAGCAGCAGCGGCACGACGATCGCTTCGCGGCGACCCACTTGGCCTAGCACCTCACCGAGGGCAGGCTGTTGGACGTCGACGAAGGTGTCGATCACTTCGACCGAGCCGAGCCGGTCACGAACGGCCGAAACTAGGGCGGCAACTGCCGCGGCACCGGCGGCCGATCTGGTGCCGTGACTGCAGGCGACTAAGGCCGGAAGGCTTTCGCTCATGATTCCTCCGTCGGTTCAGCTAACGCGAGTCGGTAGCCGCGTTTGACTACGGTCTTGATCACTTCTCGCCCGTTGAGTGCCTCGCGAAGGCGCGCG
Source organism: Actinomycetes bacterium (assembly GCA_029779385.1). Next base: position 5,595 of record JAKPAQ010000272.1, read on the forward strand.
ATCGCGACGTCCGCGGTGTGGGACTGAGTTGATTCGCCCGGCAACGCGGCGAGAACCTGATCGCGAGTGAAAACTGCTCCCGGTTCGCTCGCCAGCAGTCGAAGGACCGCTAACGCCGAGGGTGAAGCCGGCAAAATCTCGTTGTCGATGGTGGCCGTAGTGGCCAGCACGCGCAGTCGGCCGGCAGTCACGTCGATGCCGAGGTCGTCGCTGGCGAACCGCATCACAATCGTGCGCACGAGGGCGCCGACTCGGCCGCGGTCAGGCACCAACGGATCAAATCCGGCGACGATCAATGGTTCGGCAGTTACCGGACCGACGGCCGCTAAGACCAGTCGCCCGGCCCTAGCAAGTTCAAGTGCCGCATCGACTCCGTGTTGGCGCCGCAATTCGCTGAGCCAGGCCGCCGACCCGGGCGCTGAGGTAAAGACGACGCAGTCGAATCCACCGGCGATCACCTCACGCACGGACTGCTGAACTGCCGCCAGATCTGGCGGTGAGCCCCAGCGATAGACCACCAAGGTGACCGTGCTGGCGCCAGCGCCGGTAAGGGCGGTCTCCAGTCCGTCATCACCCGCGCCATGATGTTGGACCGCAATTCGCTGGCCCGCGACCCCTTCGGCCACTAGATATTCGGCCATCTCTTTGGAGGTTTCGGACTCGGCCA
>JAKPAQ010000276.1 GCA_029779385.1 Actinomycetes bacterium
ACTCACTGGCCTCGAAGACCACTGGGCAGAACTCACCAGCGCCCGCACCGCATACCTCGCCGCCGACACCTAACGGCACTTATAGCGTTATCGTAGAACTGCGACTAGGCGGATAGAGCCGCCGCAACCCGCTCTTACCAGCACCTTTGTTAACGCCGATAACTTACGTTATGACAAGTAGACGATGCCGAGTTGTGAATCTCGCGAACTCGACCGCTCCCCGAACTGCTCGCACGTTCGTCCGGTCTCGCACTGGCAACTCGGCACCTCAGAACTCGGCACTTCATCAGCAGGCGCGGTGGGCGCGACTGGTGGAGCTGCTCGGTCTGAGGCTGTGCGCGATTCCGTTGCCCCCTGTGTGGGCGTGGTCGGAGACATTCCGAAAGCCGACCTTCTTGCCCCACACGGGCATATCGCCGTCTGGCGGGTTCGCCTGCGACAGATAGGCAACGGCGTGCCACAGGATCTCGTTTTCTTGCCCCTAAGAGTGGAGTCCACTGTGGCCGTCACGCGGCAACTATTCTCGACTGCGGCTGCTCGCGGCATCGTCCGGCCTCGAAGCCAGCGACTTACCATGACCAAGGTCATTGCGGCGTTCCTTGCGGTGCCAATGTCTCGGTGACGCGAACACTCAGTTCCGGCTTGTCGTCGCCTTCGGTGTGGGTGAATGTCCCGAGATGGGACCACATCGAGTCCACGAGCGGCTGGACGAACAAACGGCCCAGCTGAGTGACGATGACGTCGACCACCTGAACAGCATCGGCGCGGACCCTAGACGCCGCACCAGACTGCCGCATAGCTATCACTTCCCGGTGTGTCAGCTCGGTGAGCCGTTCGAGTAACTCACCTCGCTGACCGCCGGGATCTAGCAACGCGCGGCGCAGGTAGTTCACCACCTCGGGACGCCTGACCAGCATGTCGGCAACCGCGTCGTTGCGGATCCGGGCGATGTCGGCGCCTGGGACGTCCACGGGCGCCGAGGCAAGTGCGGTAGCGAAATGCTCTACGACCAGTCGCTCGACCGCCTC
>JAKPAQ010000281.1 GCA_029779385.1 Actinomycetes bacterium
AGCATGGCCGACGAACAAGGTCGACCAGATTTAGGGCAGCTTCTTTCTGGGCGCGAAGACCGACTTTTTCATGTCGGGCGCTTGGACACCGACACGTCTGGACTGCTGATCCTGACAAACGATGGCGAGCTTGCTCACCGATTGGCCCATCCCTCCTTCGAGGTCACCAAAACATATGTCGCCCTAGTGGAAGGCGCGGTCCCGTCGACGCTGCGCAAGCGACTGCTGGCCGGGATCGAACTTGAAGACGGTGTTACGAAAGTAGACCGGTTTTTGGTTCGCGACAGCAGGTCAGGCAAGAGTCTGGTCGAACTGGACCTGCACAGTGGAAAGAACCGGATCGTTCGCCGGTTGTTGGCCGAAGTCGGCCACCCGGTCATCGAGCTAACCCGAACGGCCTTCGGGCCGCTGAAGTTGGGTGATCTCAGGGCCGGAGCGATGCGTGACCTGTCGCGCGATGAGGTCGGAGCGCTGTTCGATAGCGTTCAGCCATGACAGAGCACCAGCGCACAGGCCCAAAAATGGGCCCGGTTTTGGTGATCGGTTGTGGACTGATCGGCACGTCGGTTGCCTTAGGCCTTAGTGCCAAAGGCGTACGGGTGCATTTGCGCGACCAGAACCCGGCGAACGTGACGCTCGCCGAATCCTTGGGCGCAGGCGTGTCCGACCCCGTTGCCGAGCCGGACCTAGTGGTCGTGGCGACTCCGCCGTCAGTTGTGGTTTCTGCCGTTCAGTTTGCTTTGTCGGAGTTCGAGGAAGCGACCGTCACCGACGTGGCCAGCGTGAAGCGGTCGATCGTTGAGGCGATTGCTGATCCTCGGTTCGTTGGCGGCCATCCGATGGCCGGCAAGGAACGCTCTGGCCCGATTGCCGCCACGGCCCAACTGTTTGAGGGGCGCGCCTGGGCGATCGTGCCCACCGAAAATTCGGCTACTAAAAGTATTGCCATGGTTGAGCAGCTGGCTAGCGACCTCGGTGCGGTGCCGCGAATAATGACGGCCGAAGCCCATGATCGGGCAGTTGCATTGGTTTCACATGTTCCTCACTTAGTTTCGGTCCTAACCGCCGGACTGCTCGCTGACGCAGACACCGCGGATCTGGCCTTGGCCGGCCAAGGTTTGCGCGATGTCATTCGAATTGCTGGCAGCGACCGGGGACTTTGGGTCGACATCATCGGCAGCAACGCCGAACAGGTTGGACAAGTTTTGGACTTACTCGCCGACCGTCTCGACGAACTGCGCTCATCGGTCCACAGCGCCGACGGTTCAATTGCCGAGTACCTAGATTTGGGTCGCGCCGGCGTGGCCAAGGTGCCAGGAAAACACGGCGAGCAGCCCACTGCGTTGGCGGGCGTATTTGTCTCGATCGATGACACGCCTGGTGAACTTTCGAGACTGTTTAGCGACATTGGCTTGGCCGAAATAAATATTGAAGACATGCGCATTGACCACGAACTTGGCCGAATGGTCGGCGTGGTCGAAGTGATCGTAAAAGCAGCGGTCGCACCGACGCTGCTCACCTATCTGATCGACCGCGGCTGGTCCGCGTTCAGCTGAGGAGAGAATTTGTGACCACCGTAATTGCGGTTGATGGACCGTCAGGTTCGGGCAAATCGAGCACCTCTCGTGGCGTAGCCACCAAGTTGGGGTTTGCCTATCTCGATACCGGTGCGATGTATCGGGCGATGACGTGGGCGATGCTCAACTCGGGGGTGGACGTTCATGACGCGGGAGCGGTTGCGGCCGCAGCGGCCGGCGTTGAAATTGGCAGCGGAACCGATCCGGTCGAGCCGACAATCACGGTCAATGGGGTTGACGTCTCTGGCCCCATTCGCGATGCCGACGTGACCGCGGCAGTAAGCCATGTGGCCTCGGTGCCGCAAGTGCGCAGCCAACTAGTGGCCCTGCAGCGCGCAGCGATCGCGGCAGCCGACCGTGGGATTGTCGCTGAGGGGCGTGACATTGGCACGTCGGTCGCGCCAGAGGCCGATTTGAAAATCTATTTGGTCGCAGACCCCGTAGCAAGGGCCGAGCGCCGCGCTGCCGAACTGGGCATAGAAGATGCGACTGCTATGGCCCAGGCCCTAGCCAAACGAGACGCAATCGACTCGAACCGAGCGGCCTCGCCATTGACCCAGGCTGCCGACGCAGTAGTGGTAGATGGGACGCATCTGACCCTCGAAGAAGTGATCGACCACATCGTTGGCCTCGTCCATAACTGAGTCCCAAGATACGGACTTCGCCCCATGCGCGACCAGTGGCAGGTGCGAGTTGGAGCTCGCGGCACCTCTCTGGCAGAATAGTGACTTGCGTCCGGTGTCGTTCAGGCCCTCTCTCCTGACGGCTCGGCCCTAGATTCTGGCTCGGCTTGCCCCACAAGTCGGTCCACATCACTCGAAGTTCTACTCACCAAGGAGACACCACAGCCGTGGCAGTCAAGATTCGCCTCAAGCGGATGGGCAAGATCCGCACCCCGTTCTACCGCATCGTCATCGCCGACAGCCGCACCAAGCGTGACGGTCGGGTTATCGAAGAGATCGGTACGTACAACCCCAAGACCGAGCCGTCGACGATTCACGTTGATTCTGAGCGTGTGCAGTACTGGCTCGGAGTTGGTGCCCAGCCGACCGAGTCGGTTGCCGCCATCTTGAAGCTCACCGGCGACATCGGTGGCAAGGCCACCTTGAAGCACCCAGAGCCCAAGGCCGACAAGGCCGCGTTGTTCGATGCGGCGCTCAAGGACTTGCACGCCGAACCGAAGAAGGCCGCGACCACCACCAAGGCCAAGAAGGAAAAGGCCGAGGAGCCCAAGGCTGAAGAAGCTGCGGCCGAAGAAGTGAAGGCTGAAGAGGCTCCGGCCGAAGAAGTGAAGGCTGAAGAGCCGAAGGCTGAAGAGGCCTGATCGTGGCCGGTCCCATCCAAGAAGTAGTCGAGCACCTGGTTGCCGGAATCGTCGACCACCCCGATGAAGTTTCAGTTCGGGCGAAGCAGACTCGTCGCGGTGACCTTTTCGAGGTTCGGGTTAACCCCAACGACCTCGGAAAGGTAATCGGCCGTCAGGGCCGTACTGCGACCGCGATCCGTACTGTGGCATCGGCTCTTTCGGGATCCGATGGCGCTCGGATTGACTTCGTGGACGTCGATCGTCGGCGTTGAGCCAAAAATGCGTGTCGTAATCGGCAGGATTGGCCGAGCCCACGGCATTCGCGGCGACCTAGTAGTCGATCTCAGGACCGACG
>JAKPAQ010000343.1 GCA_029779385.1 Actinomycetes bacterium
TTGAGCCAGACCGCTACCAACTCCGGGACACTTGCCGACTCGAGCTTCAGGGGTTCGGGACCATCGCCATGTTCGGTGCTCACAGTTCGAGGGTACGAAGCCGTTCGCGGTCAATGGAATGTGGGGACCAACAAGTGTTGCCGGTACCGTTCACACATGACACGAGTTTCGTTGCTTCAGCTGGCGGTCGACGCGACTGAACCAGTTCACGAACGCGTTGCGAGGGCTTGTGCGGCTGCCGCATCAGCGGCGGAGGAATCAGATCTAGTCCTGCTTCCTGAGTTGTGGCCCACCGGAGCGTTCGACCTTGAGCTCGGCGTTGAACATGCACAACCGCTCGACGGCCCGGTTGTCGATTCACTGGCAGAGGTTGCCGCTCGGACCCAGACGTGGATTCACGGCGGATCTTTTGTTGAGGATGCCGGTGGCGGCGAGTACTTCAACACGTCCGTCGTCTTCAACCCGCAGGGCGACCTCGTTGGTACCTATCGCAAGATCCACTTGTTCGGGTTTGACATCGGCGAAGCGGCGACGCTGACGGCTGGCGAAGACGTCGTCGTGATTGATACGCCGCTGGGTCGCACGGCGCTGGCGACGTGTTACGACTTGCGATTCCCCGAACTGTTCAGGGCATTCGTCGATAAGGGGGCAACAGCCGTCCTGCTTGCTTCGGGGGGGCCAACGAAGCGGATCAACCGGTGGAAGTTGTTGGCGTCAGCTCGCTCCTGCGAGAACCAACTGTGGTTCGTGGGATGCAATGAAACCGGATTCCATGGCGGTCACCAACTCGGCGGCGAAAGCCTGATCACCGACCCATGGGGTGACGTGGTTGCCGCTGCTGGCACAGATGAGGGTTTACTGACGGCCGACCTTGACGCGGGGTATCCCGACGAAGTGCGTGCGGCTTTTCCTGTGTTGCGCGACCGCAGGCTGCGATAGCCAGGCTTACTGCCAGAAGTCCAGAACGGCGGCGTTCCACTCAGCAGGGGCTTCCTGCATCCAGAAGTGGCCGCCCCGGTCCAGCAGCGTCAAGGTCGCATTGCGGCGCCTACCGGTCAGCGGGAGCCTAGATGACTCGGCCGGCGATGTTTTCGTCGAGTTTGCTGAGCACTTCGGGTTGTTTGAAGCCCGCCCGGGCGGGGAATCGCAACATTCGGTGAGATTGGAGCCTGGAGTAGCCAAA
>JAKPAQ010000269.1 GCA_029779385.1 Actinomycetes bacterium
ATCGTGGGAAACCTCGGTCGCGTTCTGAATGTAGGTCGACAGGGATTCTTCGTCGTAGACGATCTCCATGCCGCGGCCGCCCAGTACATATGACGGGCGAACGAGCACCGGGTAGCCGATTTCGTCGGCGATGCGCTTGGCGCCCTCAAAGGTTGTCGCCATGCCGTGCTTGGGCGCCGGCAGGTTCGCCTCGGCCAAAACTTGGCCGAAGGCGCCGCGTTCTTCGGCTAGGTCGATCGCCTCTGGCTGTGTGCCGACGATCGGCACGCCAGCGGCCTTGAGCCCGGCGGCAAGTCCAAGCGGTGTTTGCCCGCCGAGTTGGACGATCACGCCGGCAACCGGGCCAGCCTGGGTTTCGGCGTGAACGACCTCGAGCACGTCTTCGAGGGTGAGCGGTTCGAAATACAGCCGGTCGCTCGTGTCGTAGTCGGTCGAAACCGTTTCGGGGTTGCAGTTGACCATGATGGTCTCGTAGCCGGCATCGCTGAGCGCCAACGAAGCGTGGACGCAGGAGTAATCGAACTCGATGCCCTGGCCGATCCGGTTCGGACCCGATCCCAAAATCAGTACCGCCGGGCGTTCGCGCGGTTCGATTTCTGTCTCTTCGTCATAGGAGGAGTAGTGGTAGGGCGTCTTGGCCGCGAACTCGGCCGCACAGGTATCTACCGTCTTGAACACTGGCCGAACGCCCAGCGACTGGCGAACACCTCGTACCACGTCTTCGCTTAGGCCACGAATCCGACCAATTTGCGCATCAGAGAAGCCGTGACGCTTGGCGTGACGGAGAAGCTCTGGGGTAAGTCGATCGGCCGCGATCAGTTCGGCGGCAACCTCGTTTAGCAGCGCCAACTGGTCAACGAACCACGGATCGATCTTGGTCGCTTCAAATACTTCGTCTGCCGTTGCGCCCGCTCGTAGGGCGTCCATCACCAGTTTGAGTCGGCCATCGTGCGGGACAGAGGCCCGCTTGAGCAGGTCTTCCTTGTCCAGTTCGACCCATTCTTGGCTCCAGGTGAACACCGCATCTGGGCGCTCGAGCGAACGCAGCGCCTTCTGCAGCGCCTCGGTGAAGTTACGACCGATCGCCATCGCCTCACCCACTGACTTCATGTGGGTGGTAAGCGTCGGGTCGGCGGCCGGGAACTTCTCGAACGCGAAACGCGGCACCTTCACCACGACGTAGTCGAGCGTCGGTTCGAAACTCGCCGGGGTTTCGGCGGTGATGTCGTTGTCGATCTCGTCGAGGGTGTAACCGATCGCGACCTTCGCGGCGATCTTGGCGATCGGGAAGCCCGTCGCCTTCGACGCCAGCGCACTCGAACGCGAGACCCGCGGGTTCATTTCGATGACGACGATTCGGCCGTCTTCAGGGTTGACCGCGAACTGGATATTACAGCCGCCAGTGTCGACGCCGACTTCACGGATGACACCAATCGAAATGTCGCGCAGACGCTGGTATTCCACGTCGGTCAGCGTCAGGGCAGGCGCAACGGTGATCGAGTCGCCGGTGTGCACGCCCATCGGGTCAAGGTTCTCGATCGAGCAGACGATCACCACGTTGTCTGCGGTGTCGCGCATGACCTCGAGCTCGTATTCTTTCCAACCCAGAATCGACTCTTCGAGCAGGACTTCGGTCGTCGGGCTCAGCGCCAGGCCGCTGCCGGCGATCCGCAGCAAGTCTTCGTGGTTGTAGGCCAGGCCCGAACCGGACCCGCCCATCGTGAACGACGGCCGGACAACGACCGGATAGCCACCAAGTTCGTCAACGCCGGCCTCGCATTCGGCCATCGTGTGGCAGATGACCGATCGGGCCACCTCAGCGCCCCACTCGGCGGGCAAGCCTTCGACGATCCGCTTGAAGATCTCGCGGTTCTCGCCCTTTTCGATCGCCTCGATCGAGGCACCGATGAGTTCGACGCCGTACTTCTCCAACACGCCGGCCTCGTCTAGCGCGATCGCCGTGTTGAGGGCAGTCTGACCGCCCAAAGTCGCCAAGATCGCGTCGGGGCGCTCGGCGGCAATCACCTTCTCGACATATTCGGGGGTAATCGGTTCGACGTAGGTCGCATCGGCGAACTCCGGATCAGTCATGATCGTGGCCGGGTTGGAGTTCACCAAAATCACGCGGATGCCCTCGTCACGCAGGACGCGGCAGGCTTGAGTTCCCGAGTAGTCGAACTCACAGGCCTGACCGATGACGATCGGGCCAGAACCGATAACCAAAATCGATGCAATATCACTGCGCTTAGGCACGAGCGGCCTCCATTACTTCTGCGAAACGGTCGAACAGGTAGGCCGCGTCGTGCGGACCAGCAGCTGCCTCTGGGTGGTATTGGACGCTGAAGCCGGGACGCTCCAGCAGAGCGATGCCTTCGACGACGTCGTCGTTGAGGCAAACATGGGTAACTTGGGCAGGACCATAGGCCGTGTCGAACATGCCTTCCAATGGGGCGTCGACCGCGAAGCCGTGGTTGTGCGCAGTGATTTCCACCCGTCCGGTGGTGCGATCTTGGACTGGCTGGTTCACGCCGCGGTGGCCGTACTTGAGTTTGTAGGGTCCTCGGCCAAGTGCACGGCCAAAAATCTGGTTGCCAAGGCAGATGCCGAAGTATGGAATGCCTCGGTCCAAGACTGCCTGAACGACCGCCACTTGATGGTCGGCGGTGGCCGGGTCGCCCGGGCCATTGGACATGAACACGCCATCGGGGTTGATGGCCACTACGTCTTCGAATGTCGAGTCGGCTGGCAGCACGTGGACTTCTATTCCGCGCTGGGCCATCAACTTGGGCGTCATACCTTTGATCCCAAGGTCGAGCGCCGCGACGGTGAATTTCTTTTCGCCGACTGCCGGCACGACATACGCCTCGGGCGCGGTTACGTCGGCCAGGAAGTTCGAGCCGGTCATCGCCGGCGCCTGCCGCACCTGAGAGAGCAAGGTTTCAGCGTCGAGCACTTCGGTGCTGATCGCGGCTCGCATCGAACCGCGTTCGCGCAAGTGACGGGTCAGCGCCCGCGTGTCGATGTCGCTGATGCCGACAACTTCGTTGTCGACTAACAGGTCGTCGAGGCTGCGGTCGGCTCGCCAGTTCGACGGCAGCCTCGCCGGGTCCCGAACGACGTAGCCGTCGACCCAGACTTGGCGCGATTCAAAATCGGTGGCGTTCGCACCGGTGTTGCCGATGTGTGGGGCCGTCATCACCACTATCTGGCCCCGGTACGAAGGGTCAGTCAACGTCTCTTGGTAACCGGTCATGCCGGTGTTGAATACGATCTCGGCGATCGTGGTTCCAGTCGCACCATAGGAACGCCCATGGAACGTCCGACCATCCTCAAGCACCAGAATTGCGGGCACTGAACTCACTGCAGTTCTCCTTCCAAGACCGTCGGCCGACCGGCCAAGAACGTTGCCACCACACGACCAGGTAGTTCACGGCCGGCGTAGGGGGTGTTTCGCGACAAACTCGCCGTGTCGCTCGGTTCAACCACGCGGGTAGCCGTCGGGTCGTAAAGCACGACATGGGCCGGTTCGCCGACGGCGAGGGGCCGACCATGATTGGCGACGCGGCCGATTCGGGCCGGGTTCGAGCTCAGCTTTTCGGCGACCTGTTCCCAGGTGAGAGCCCCGGTGTCGACCATGGTCTGCTGGACGATCGACAATGCCGTCTCCAAGCCGATCATGCCGAAAGCGGCCGCCTGCCACTCGCACTCTTTGTCCTCCATCGGATGCGGCGCGTGGTCTGTGGCAACGATGTCAATCGTGCCGTCGGCCAGACCCTCACGCACTGCGAGCACATCGTCGGCGCTGCGAAGCGGCGGATTGACTTTGAAGATCGGGTCATAACTGCGCACCAACTCGTCGTCGAGCAACAGATGATGCGGGGTCACCTCGGCGGTGACGTTGATCCCGCGACTCTTGGCCCAGCGCACGATCTCGACTGAACCTCTGGTCGACAGGTGGCACACGTGCAAGCGGCTGCCGACATGCTCAGCCAACAAGACGTCACGAGCGATGATCGCTTCTTCGGCAACTGCCGGCCAGCCGGTGAGCCCGAGTTCGCCCGAGAGTGGGCCCTCGTTCATTTGTGCGCCTTCGGTCAGGCGCGGCTCTTGAGCGTGCTGGGCGATAACGCCGTCGAATGCTTTTACGTATTCCAAAGCCCGACGCATTAGCACCGCATCGGATACGCATTTGCCGTCATCGCTGAATACCCGCACCTTCGCGGCCGAGTCCGCCATCGCGCCAAGTTCGGCGAGGTGTTCGCCCGCCAGTCCAATAGTTACTGCACCGATCGGTTGCACGTCGGCGTAACCGTGCTCTCGACCCAGTCTCCAGACCTGCTCGACCACCCCGGCGGTATCGGCCACCGGTTCGGTGTTCGCCATCGCAAACACGCAGGTGAACCCGCCGCGGGCGGCTGCTTGGGTGCCGGTCAAGACAGTCTCGGCGTCCTCGCGACCAGGCTCGCGCAAGTGGGTGTGCAGGTCGACTAAGCCCGGCAGGGCGATCAACCCGGCCGCATCGACGACGGTGTCGCCGGTCAAATCGCTACCGATCTGGGTGATGACCCCATCCTCGATGCAAATATCAGCAACCTGCTCACCGAGGAGTTTCGCGCCCTTGATGACCGTGCTCATGAATCTTCTCCTTCGGTGGCGCCGCCAAGCAGCAGATAAAGAACAGCCATTCGCACTGCTACCCCGTTGGTGACCTGTTCAACAATCACTGAACGGTCACTGTCGGCCACGTCTGCGTTTATCTCCATGCCGCGATTCATTGGGCCGGGGTGCATCACGATCGCGTGTTGTGGCAGCCGGTTCATCCGGGCAACATCTAGGCCATAGCGCCGACTGTATTCGCGGGCGCTGGGGAAGAATGAGGCGTTCATGCGTTCGCGTTGGACCCGAAGCATCATCACCGCGTCGGCTTTTTCCAAGCTCGCGTCGAAGTCGTAAGACGTCGCCACCGGCCAGGTTTCGACACCAACCGGCAGCAGCGTCGGCGGTGCGACCAAGGTGACATTCGCGCCAAGGGTATCGAGCAGTAACGCGTTAGATCGCGCTACGCGACTGTGCAGGACATCGCCAACGATGGTGATGTCCTTTCCTGCCAGATCGCCCAGATGCGAGCGCATGGTGAACGCATCCAGCAGCGCCTGAGTCGGATGCTCGTGAGTGCCGTCGCCGGCGTTGACCACTGCCCCGTTGCTCCACTTTGAATGAGCGAGCCGATAGGGCGCACCAGAAGCGTGATGGCGGATGACGACCGCGTCAGCGCCCATCGCCTGCAGGGTCAGCGCCGTGTCTTTTAGGCTCTCGCCCTTGCTGGCGCTCGATCCTTTGGCGCTGAAGTTGATCACGTCGGCGCTTAAGCGTTTGGCGGCAGCCTCGAAACTGATCCGAGTTCGAGTCGAATCCTCGAAGAAAAGGTTCACGATCGTGCG
>JAKPAQ010000364.1 GCA_029779385.1 Actinomycetes bacterium
CGTCGGCGAGCAATGCGTCGAGATCCGGTTCAGCGAGGCCGAAGCGTCGCATCGAGGTGAGCCCTTCGATGACGATCTGAACGGGCCGGTCTGGTGAAGCGCCGGACAGGCCACTAGTCGCCAGTCCGTGCAGCGCCTCCACGCTCGCGACAGTGCGCAGGACTCGGTTCGCGAAGTCACGAGTCTCGATGAAGTCCCACACCTCTTTGGCGATGACGTCGCGCGGATCCCAGGGCTGCATGACGAGGATCTGGCCAGGGAAGTAGGCGGCAGCGACGGCTGCTTCATGTGGGGTTCCGACAGCCAAACGATCAAGCCCAAGGCGAGTGGATTCAACGGCGAGGTTGGCGATTCCAAAGCCGTAACCGTTGCCCTTGGCGACGGGGACGATGTCCCCGAAGCGTGCGCCCGCCCGACCATTGTGGAGAGATTCGCGAACATCGTCGCGGACAGTTGCGAGGTGTTGACGCCAACGGTCGCCGTCTACGTGAAGGCTGAATGTCATCGAATCGGTGCCCCTTGCTTATTTCGAACCAGCATCAGTCGGCGCCTTGTCCGACCGACCAATACGTGCCTTGACGGACTGCTTGATCGCGCCGCGTCGCATGTAGACGTTGAATGCTTTCGCCAGCGTTGGACGCAGCGCGTAGTCCCATTCGCCAACGTATTCCACGGCTCGGCCGCCAGTTCCAAGTTTGAACCGAATCAGTCCGAACAGGGGATCCGATTCATCCAACGTGTCACTGATGCCGCGCAGGTCGTAGACGGAGTCGCCGTCGGCGATCGCGTCCTTGATCATTTGCCACTGGATCGCGTTCGATGGCCGGACCTCACGGCCGATGTCAGCCGAAGCACCGTAGGAATACCAGGCGTGATCTCCGACCGTCACCATCGTCGTTCCGGCGAGGACGGCACCGTCGTGGCGCGCAAGGTACAACCGGATTCGATCCGGGTCCTCGGCACTCATGGCGTCCCACATGCGTTGGAAGTAGGGCAGTCCGCGAGGAACAAATCCGTCGCGGGCCGCCGTCTCGACGTAGATCGGGTGGAACTCCGCGAGGCCGTCGCGGTCGGCTCTTTCGACTGTGACACCGAGCTTTTCCGCTTTGCGAACGTTGCGACGCCACAACTGGTTGAAGCCTGCGAAGACGTCGTCGACGGAACGATCCGCGAGGGGAATTTGGAACACGTACCGTGGTTGGACGTCGCCGAATCCCGCACCAGTGTCCGGTTGTTGGGTCCAACCGGATGCGCGCAACTGTTCGATCAGCTGCAAGCCATCGTCGTAGGTCTCGTCAGGCGCCACATCGCGAAGTCGGCTTGCGGTCCCGGCTGCGATCGCGTCTTTGAGGGTTGCGGCACTCCAGCTGCGAACGGCGACAGTTGGGCCCATCTTGACCATGAAAGCGCCCGCCGACTTCAGGTACGCAAGCATCGGAGGCAGCAGCTGGGCCGTCGTCGGTGCGGAGTTGATACTCCAGGGCAGTACCGGACCTTCTGGCAGGTACGCGAGGAAGTTCTTCATCTTCGGTACCTGGCGAGTCAGCACGAGGCCGTCGCCGATCAACTAATCACCGTCAAACCAGCCGAGGGAAAGGTTGCCCCATTCAGCCTTCACGCCCGCCCACGACGGCGTATGCAGGAACGAGGCGCGTGGTTGCTGCGGAATAAACGCCAGATGTTCGGCGACTGAGATGGGCTTGACGGTCAATGGCACCTGCGCAGCCTATGTCGGCGGCGAGCCA
>JAKPAQ010000380.1 GCA_029779385.1 Actinomycetes bacterium
ATGAGCAACATGGCGACGCATGCCGCCATCGGAAGAACCGCGTTCATTCGCTATCAGAGTGTTCAGAATGAGGTGGTCAACGACACGTAGTAGGTCCGGCCCGGCTCGTTGTAGGTCGCCGCGCCCGCTCCACCGCTACTACCGTAGATCGCGGTGTTGCTCGCCGAAACGGCGTTGCCCTCGCGATACGGGCGCTTGTCGAACAGGTTGTTGATGCCGGCGGTCAGTTTGAGGCTCTTGCTGAACGCGTAGTTGCCGCTGAGGCTGGCGATGGCGTACGGCGATACCGAGTTGGCCGAGGTGCCGGTGACCGCGTTGCCCTTGTAGTCGTACTTCATCGGCTCCTGCTTGCCGTACCAGGTGACGCTGAACAGCGCGCTGGCGGCATCGCTGAGCTTCCAGTCGAGCGACGAGTTGACCGTGTATTTCGGGATGGTCGACAGGTAATCGCCGGTCGTCTTGTTTTTCGACTGCAGCATGTAGGTGAAGTTGGTGATCCAGTCGAGCGAACGATGCAGAGGGAAGCGCAGGCTGCCTTCGATGCCCTCGACGACGGCTTTCGGGATGTTGCTCCATTGATAGATGCTGCGGTTGCCGGTTGTGGTGATGCCCACCGGCGTCGTACCGGCCTGGATCTTGTCGCGGTAGTCGTTGTGGAACCAGGTGATGCCGGCGGAAACGTCCGCGATCTTGTATTCGAGCCCCAGTTCTTTGTTGATGCTCGTTTCCGCGTCGAGATCGCCGTTGCCGAGCAGGTAGCAGCCGGCGGTGCCCGTACCGACGGTGTTGCAGCCGTTGCCCGAGCTGTAGAGCAGGTAATTCGGGTTGCTCTGGTACAGGTTCGGCGCCTTGTAGGCGCGGGCGATGCCGGCCTTCAGCGTCAGCGTGTCGGTCAGCACTTGCGTCAGGTTCAGCGAGGGGCTCCAGTTGACGCCGGATTCGCTGTGCTTGTCGAAACGCAGGCCGGGAGTGAGCAGCGTGCCGGCGGCGATTTCGATGTTGTTCTCGGCGAAGACGGAGACGATTTTGGCCGAGGCGTCCGAACTCCGTCCCGTGCTGTTGATGCCGGGAATCCCACCGTAGCTCGTTGCCACCAGATTCGAGGCCGGATCGGTGAGTTTCTGCTCGGTG
>JAKPAQ010000385.1 GCA_029779385.1 Actinomycetes bacterium
CCTCAAGCTCGCAATCACAACTGCGCAATACGTGGGCAATGTGACGCCGTTTACGAGTGTTAACCCAACCCAGCTTTCCGTGGTTGGCACCTACGGCAACCAAGGTCCGCAGACCACGCAGAACTTCCAGATCACCCTGTCGATTCCGGCCAATCTGTATGCAAGTGCCCCCACCGCAACTGCTGTGTCAGGTTTCACTGCGAGCGCCTTCACTGGTTCGCTCGCTGCCGGTTGGACGATCGTTTTCACCCGCAACGCCCAGCTCGCTTCCGGCGTTGTTAACCAACCATTCAGCACGACGATCACGTTCACTGACCCTGGCGCCTCGTTCAGTGATGCGCCGTTCCGTCGCTGGGCAGGAACCTCGTTCGCCCTCACCGGAACCGCAACCGCGACCAACGGCACGCCGGCCGCAGCTGCACCGACAGTCGCCGCCACGCCGAACGTTAACTTCTCGGTCACCGACGCGAATGCGATCTGGGCTGACGCCTCAGGCAACAACAATGTACTTTTCGGGCCGAACCTTCGGTTCACGGCCGCTAAGGTATACAACGCTGGCAACTCGAGCATCGGGAAGATGAAACTCGAGATCCGTATCAACCGTCCCGGCAATGTTTGGCCTGGAACGAATTTCTTCCGGGGCGCACCCAAACAGGTCGCGGTCGTCCAAAACGGTTCTCGCTGGCAGCAGCTCTCGGGTTCCGCGGGCTACAACTTCAACGGCGGAGTTGGCCCCTGGCTCTACTACTTCGAAACGATCGAGAACGGGTTCACGCCTGCTACCGCTAACGGCGGAAGCGACGCTCTCGACGGCCCGGTTTCCCCAGAAGGAATCGATATCCTCATTAAAAGCAACGGGGGCGACACCATCGTTGGCACCTTCAACGCTCCTCACTCGGTGATGACTGTTTCAGCGGACCACGCCAATCCTTCGGCACACAATGACAACGCTTGGATAAGCTGAGTTTTGATTTCAACCGTGCACCAATTTTGGCCTGTTGTCGCCGACTAGAATTTGACGCATGACCACGACGCTCACCTTCGCCGAGGCTGTCGCCTTGGCGACCGCGTGGGCCGACCGATTCGCCCGACAGCACGGCTGTCGGGCGTTGGTCGTGAAGGGGTCAGTGCTCGAGGCTCAAGGCTTGCGCGGGCACCACGAGTCCGTCGACGTTGACCTGATGGTCGATCCGGCTGAGTTTGATCGGTTCGTGGCCGCGCTCGCCGAAGCCGGCTGGCATGCGATGGCGCCCGTCAATTCGATCGGCATCATGGACAAACACTCCGCGACCGTGCTGCACGAAAAGTGGCCGATCACTATCGACGTGCACCGGTTCTTTCCCGGCTTTCTCGCCGACCCGCAAACCGTGTTCGAGGCGCTGTGGCAGCGGCGAACCACCGCGGTCGTCGCCGGCGTCGACGTAACCACGCCCGACCCGGTCGGGCATGCGGCGATCGCCGCGCTGCACTACCTGCGACACACCTCCCCCGGGGCCATCACCAACCTCGTCGACCCGCTCGCCGAACGCACGATCGTTGCGCTCGGGCCCGAAGGATTGGCCGAACTTTCTGCGTTCGCCGGCCAAACTGGTTCTGCGCGAACGCTCGCACTCTTCCTCGAAAAGGTCGGCGCACCCCCAGCGGTCGACGACCCGGCTCTGGCCGAGGCGTACCGGAACTGGGAAATGAACTCCCACGCCGCGCCGTCGACTGGTTGGCTCGTCGGCATCGGTCGCCAACCGGTCCACAAATGGCCGGCAGTCATCTGGCATGCGCTGTTCTTGACCGACGAAGAAATCGCCGAGCACTACCTGCTGCCCGAACACCTCAAACCCGGCGACACGATCTTTCGCGCCCGGATGCGCCGGCTGGCCAAAGGGCTCAAGAACGCACCCGGTGCGCTCGTCTACCTCGTGCGATTCAACCTGACCCACCGGCGGAAACGATGACCGAACCGAACGCCGAACCGACCGCGCTCTGGCGCCACGGTGCCGACATTGCCGAGACCGGAAACGAACACCGCCGCGCCCTGCTAAACCTTGAGCGCCTCGACCAACCGCCGGTGCTGCTCGAAGGCGCCGCGATGATCATCCACGACGCCGTCGACGGAACCCGCGACACCGACGCGATCATCGCCCACCTGTCCGCCAGCTATCCAGACGTCTACAATCTGGCGACCCAAGTGCGCGAATGTTTGGCCCAGTTGGCGGCCACTGGGATAATCGTCACAACGCCAACTCTTCAAGACGAAACCGGCACGACCACGTAAACTGGAAGTTCTGCCGCTAGACCACCGCAAACCCCAGAAGGGCTGCTCGCTGTTCATGGAACTGAACGACTACCTCCGGATCCTGCGCAACCACTGGTTGGGCGTGGTCGTCATCGTGCTCGCCTGCGTGAGCCTGGCCGGCCTCTACAACCTCACCCAGCCGCAAGTGTTCGCCGCGAACGCCACAGGGTTCGTCAGCGCCGGCGGCAGTTCCAGCGAACCGGCCCTGTCGTCGGTAAGCGACAGCCTCGCCAAGAGTCGCGCGAAGTCCTACATCGACTTGGCCACCAGTCGCGCCACCGCGCAGACTGTCATCAACGACCTTGGTTTGAACGAAAGCCCGGCCTCGCTCATTGGCCGGATCAGCGCCGAACAACCGGCCGACACCGTCTCCATCGACATCACCGCCCGCGCCCCCAGCCCGCGCGAAGCCCAAGAGTTGGCCGACGCGTGGGTTTCGGCCCTGCAAGAGCAAGTCGAGAAGATCGAAAACCCCGACGGCAAGAATGAATCTCCCATTCGGATCGTGCCGGTCGAGGCGGCTGCCCGACCCACCGCGCCGGTCTCACCGAACGTCACACGTAACCTCGCCATCGGCCTTGGTGCTGGTCTGCTGCTCGGTTTCGCCTACGCGCTAGTGCGCAGCCAGTTGGACCGGCGGATCCGCTCGACTTCGGCAGTCGAAAAGGAGTTTGGCGTCTCGGTTGTCGGCACCATCCTCAAGGCGCCCGTGCTCAAGCACGGCACCGGCGAGGCCGCCCAGTTAGCGGTCCTGTCTGGGAACTCGCGTGGCCACGACCAGTCCGCGGCCGAAGCGTTTAGAAAACTCCGCACCAACTTGCAGTTCATGTCAGTCGATGACCCGCCGCGCGTCATCGTGGTGACCAGCCCCAAACCCAGCGACGGCAAATCGACCGTCACCGCGAACCTCGCCGCCGCGATCGCCGCGTCCGGCTCGCCGGTGATCCTCATCGACGGCGACCTGCGTCGCCCCACCGTGGCGACCTCGTTCGGTCTCGTCGAAGGCGCCGGCCTGACCGATGTGCTCATTGGGCGCGTCGGCATCGACGAAGTCCTGCAACCACACGCCGAACTGCCCGGCCTGTCAGTGTTGGCCGCCGGCGGCATCCCGCCGAACCCCAGCGAACTGCTCGGCTCGCAGACGATGGGACGACTGCTCACCGAGTTGAGCGAGCGCGCGATCGTCCTCGTTGACGCTCCCCCGCTGCTGCCAGTCACCGACGGCGCAGTGCTGACCGCGATGGCCGACGGCGCGTTTGTAGTCATCTCCGCCGGCAGAACTCTGGACACCGAACTGGCGGCCTCGCTCGAATACTTGGGCAACGTCAACGGTCAAGTTCTCGGCATCGTGTTCAACGGCGTCACCGCCCGCGACGTGTATGCCTCGGGGTACTACTACAGCCAGAACACCGACAAAAAGGGCGGCAAGAAGAGCGGCAAGAAGTCGAAGTCTTCACGCGGCGAAAAGTCGACCGGCAAGCGAGTCGCGTCCAAGGCCTAATTCGTCGGATGGCTCAAAATCCGAGGTAGTCAGCGAGCCACTCGCGGATCTCCTCGAACGTCTCGTCATCGATTCGGCCTGCGTAACCATCGAAGCGGCTGCGCGAAATCGTGCGCAACTGTTCGGTCATGGCGAAACCGCTCAATCCCGCGATTTCGATCGGCACATGATTTGGCCAGCCCCGATCCGTCATGGTGATCGGCACACCAAGCGCGAGCGGATCGACCAACTCAAGGTAGGTCGCCGAAGCGACGATCACGAATGGGCGCCGCCCTGCCTGTTCGCGGCCGATAGTGACATCGGAGCGTATCCAGTAGACGTCGCCGGGGCGAACGCAGACGCCGGTCGGTTCAGTCACGAGCCGAGGCCGTAAGTTCGGCGACTTCGGCCCAATAGTCCGCGCGGGGAGGACCTTGCCGGTCAGGAACTCCGCGTTGACGGCAGTACCCAAGGGTCGACCACCACCACGCCCGTGTGCGCGAAGTCCTTCACGTTGCGCGTCGCACAGGTCGCGTCGTGCGCTAGGCAGATCGCGGCGATCTGGGCGTCGGCCGTACTGATTGGAGTGCCCGCAGCCTCGCGAGCCGCAAGCACATCGGCATAACGTTCGGCCGCAAAGTCGTCAAATGCCAGCACCGACCGGCTCCCCCGATACGGCTCGATCGCTTCATCGATCCGCGCGGCCAAAACGTGCTTGCGCCGACCGTCCGGAAGTCTGCGCACGCCAGCGAGCATTTCGGCAAGAGTTATCGAGGCGATCGCGACGTCGCCCGTCAACGACTCGAGCCAGTCGACGACGCGCGGCTCCGGTGTCGGCCGGAACAATTCCGAGATGACGTTCGTGTCGAGGACGATCACTCGAAGTCCACGGCCCGAGCGACGTCGACACGTGCCGGAATCTGCAGTTCGTCGACTCCGCCGACGTCGTTCGCGGCAGCTAAAAGTGCCATGCCGATGTGTGGCCGACGGGCTGCCTTAGTCAAAATGTCGCGAACTTCAGCTTCCATCGACCGACCGTGCGCCTTCGCCTGCAAAACGAGTTGCTGCTTTACCTGGTCATCGAGACCGCGAACGATGATTGATGACATCAGAATCACGCCTTTCTGCTATCAGTGATGATAGCAGTTTCGGCCGAAAACTGAAGCGGCCCGTGTGCTTCTGCCCGTGCCGAATTGCGCCGAAAGGAATTGGATACGCGTGAGTTGGCCGAAGGTTCGGCTCCAGTACGTGGACACGGTTGAACAGGCGACCCTAATGGGCACACGGATCGATGTGCCCGCGTTCACGGCCACGGAGTGTACGGATGGCTAGTCGAACGGAACCATGGTTGCGAAGGCGACAGCACACAATCGTGAATCGAACGCGTAGAGAGCGACCGCTTCTTCGCTACGAAAATCCCGCCCACGAATACGCCGGACAAAAATGAGGACCGGCCCTGGACCTACCGAAGTAGGCGGAACCGGTCTTAGTATTAACCACACTAACTTGCTTGGGCCGCCCCAAACGATCACGTCCCATCGATCACTCGAGTGCGGGAACTTCGCGATCAACGACTACATCTAAGGTGGTCATCAGGCACGCTTCTTCGCAAGGATGCCCGCCCGCAGGTTTGCTTACGCGAAAGAGCGATCGGCGCGAAAAGCCCCACGCCACTTGGCTACAAACTCATCACCACTCGAAGCGCAGCGTCGACCGCGCGCAGTTCA
>JAKPAQ010000389.1 GCA_029779385.1 Actinomycetes bacterium
GATTGCGAGTCTGGACCCTTGTTGGACTCCGCTACCTCGAACCCGGCCCGAGCAAAATCTCCCCCCGGATCAACACTTGTTGAGGAGTAGAATTGTGGAGACCATGAGCCACGCCCCCACGTCTCTTTGTTGAAATCTGAAAACTGTTTTGCCCAAAAGAAGTATTTCGAACTACATGATGTGTACTGAGGCGCAATACAAAGACCTGAATTCACGTAGGTGTGGAGTTCGAAGTAAACCCGATACCCGTTCTTTTCCTTGGCATCGCGCAGATAACCGTAGCCTTGCGAACGAGTTCCGCTTGACGTCGTACCAATTTTCCAAGTCCCGTAGCCCTGCGCCAACGCATCGCCATCACCGTTGCGAGCGGTCAGCGGATTGCTTTTTGAATTCCATGAGTAAGTTGCAGCGTAAGCCGGCACGGCGATCGTCGTGACTGCTGCAAACACGGCAAGCACGGCCATGAAATATCTGTATTTCCTTAGAGGGGGGGGTGTGGCGTAGCCCTGTTCGTCAAACGACCTAGTCGCATGAGTAGTCAACTCCATAAGTAGATTCCTGCGGATAGCGCCGCTCACACTATGAGAAAAATCGGCGATCCGTTCCAGAGAAACTGAATGATTCAGATAGTGAGATCCTTGAAATCCGAACTACCCATGCGCGACGGGTTGCGGACCCGTGAGACAGGTCGCCATTACGCCTGCGCTTGGAGTAAGTGTCTGGCAAGTGGCGCGAGGCGCTCGCCGAGCGAAAGCGCCTCAGCCCGGGTGAACCAGCGCGCTTCGGCGATTTCGGCTGAGGCGGTGACCTGTTTGTCGAGTTGCAACTTGAAAACATCCGCAACCAAGAGGTGCCCCGGTTCGTTCGCCGCGGCAGCTTCAAACTGACCTTGCGGCGCCAGTTCGGCGGGGTCGACTTCAATTTGCAGTTCTTCGGCAAGTTCTCGAACTAGGGCTTCGGTCAACGCCTCGCCCGGTTCTGGCTTGCCGCCTGGCTGCATGAAGATGTTCGAGCCGGTTTTACGAACCATCAGAATGCGCCCGCCAGCGTCGGTGGTGAACGCGGCCACCACCGCAATAGTCGGTGTTGCCGGGTCGCTTGAACTCACGCGCCCACCATAGCCACGTTGCAGCACGGCCGGGACCGACCACGTTCGGTGACCGGTAGAATCGACCCTCGTGACCACTCAAAACCGCGTTCCCGAAAAGCCCGTCCTCGAAGGCCTCGAGTCAAAGTGGGTCGAGCGCTGGGCCGACCAGGGCACCTACACCTTCGACCGGACCAAAACGCGCGAGCAGGTTTACTCGATCGACACCCCGCCGCCGACCGTCTCCGGTTCGCTGCACGTGGGTCACGTTTTCAGTTACACCCACACCGACCTGATGGCCCGCTACAAGCGGATGCGCGGCTTCGAGGTGTTCTATCCGATGGGCTGGGACGACAACGGCCTGCCCACCGAACGACGGGTGCAGAACTACTACGGCGTGCGCTGCGATCCCTCGCTGCCATATGACCCAGATTTCACCGCGCCGGAAAAGCCCGACGCCAAGAAGCAAATCCCGATCAGCCGGCGCAACTTCGTCGAACTGTGCAACGAGTTGGTCCACCAAGACGAGTTGGTGTTCGAAAAGCTGTGGCGCACCCTGGGCCTGAGCGTCGACTGGGCACAGACCTACACCACCATCGGCCCCGAGGCCCAGGCCACCAGCCAGCGTGCTTTCTTGCGGAACTTGGCCCGGGGCGAGGCTTACAGCCAAGACGCACCGACCATGTGGGACGTCACCTTCCAGACCGCGGTTGCCCAAGCTGAACTCGAAGCCCGCGACTACCCCGGCCACTACTACCGGGTCGCCTACCACCTTGCCGACGGCAGCAAAGTGCACGTCGAAACCACCCGGCCGGAGTTGACTCCCGCCGCGGTTGCGCTGATCGCCCACCCCGACGACGAGCGCTACCGCCACCTGTTCGGCACCACCGCCAAGTCCCCGATTTTCGGCGTCGAAGTTCCCGTGGTGGCCAGCACCGTGGCCGACCCGGAAAAGGGTTCAGGCATCGTCCACTGCTGCACCTTCGGAGACCTGACCGACGTGCAGTGGTGGCGTGAGTTCAACTTGGTGAACCGCACCGTGATCGGTCGCGACGGTCGCTTCTTGCGCGAAACCCCTGAGTGGATCGCCGGCGGTCCCGGCGAAGCGCTTTACGGCGAACTGGCTGGCAAGACCACCTTCAGTGCCCGCGAAGCGATCGCGGCCGCCTTCGCCGAATCTGGCGACCTCGACGGCGAACCAAAAGCCACCGAGCGGATGGCGAACTTCTACGAAAAGGGCGACAAGCCGCTCGAGATCGTCTCGACCCGCCAGTGGTACATCAAGAACGGCGGTCGCGACGCGGACCTGCGCGGCGAACTGGTCGAGCGAGGCAACCAGATCGACTGGCATCCCGGTTACATGCAGTCGCGGTTCACCAACTGGATCGAAGGACTCAACGGCGACTGGCTGGTCAGTCGGCAGCGTTTCTTCGGTATCGCCTTCCCAGTTTGGTATCGCCTCGACGCCGACGGCGAACCGGATTACGACAACCCGATTTTGGCCGACGAAGCCGACCTGCCGGTCGACCCTGCCTCCCAAGCGCCGGCAGGCTTTGATGAGTCGCAGCGAGGCGTCGCTGGCGGTTTCATTGCCGACCCGGACGTGCTCGACACCTGGGCAACCTCCTCGCTGACGCCTCAGCTGGTGTGTGGTTGGGAGCGCGATAACGACCTGTTCGAGCGCACCTTCCCGATGGATCTGCGCCCCCAGGGCCACGACATCATCCGCACTTGGCTGTTCTCCTCGGTGGTGCGTTCGCATCAGGAGTTCGGCCAGGTGCCGTGGAAGCACGCCGCCTTGTCGGGCTTCGTGGTGGACCCGGACCGCAAGAAGATGAGCAAGTCCAAGGGCAATGTGGTCGTGCCAGACGAAATCATCGACAAGTTTGGTGCCGACGCCGTCCGTTGGCGCGCCGCCGGTGCTCGCCCGGGCGCCGACTCACCATTCGACGAAGCCCAAATGAAGGTCGGTCGCCGACTGGCGATGAAGGTGCTGAACGCCAGCAAGTTTGTCCTTGCTCCCGAAGATCAGTACGGCCTTGGCGCCGACGCTTCGCTCCTGGATTTGTCGTTGGTCACCGAGCCGCTGGACCGCGCCCTGCTCACTCGCCTCGGCGAAGTGATCGTGGCGGCCACGACGGCGTTCGAGTCCTACGACTACACCTCCGCGCTGGAGGTGACGGAGAAGTTCTTCTGGGGCTTTTGCGACGACTACCTCGAACTGGTCAAGGAACGAGCCCGCGGCGAAAACGCTGCGGCCACGTCGGCTAAGGCAACGTTCGTGTTGGCGCTGTCGGCCCAACTGCGTTTGCTCGCGCCGTTCTTGCCGTATGTGACCGAGGAAGTTTGGTCGTGGTGGCACGACGAGTCGATTCACCACACGGTTTGGCCGACCCCGGCCGACGTGGCGGTCGAGGCGTTCGATCCGGCGCTGCTGGCAATTGCCGGCGAAGCTTTGGCCGGAATCCGCGGCGCCAAGTCGAACGCGAAGGTCAGCCAGCGCACTGAAGTCACCGCTATCTCGTTCGCCGGTCCAGCGGCGTCGCTGGAGTTGCTGACGGCGGCCCTGGCCGACATCAGTGCGGCCGGGCGAGTCACCGGGACTGTTTCGACCGCGGTGGCCGACGGCCACTTGACCGTCGAAGCGACTCTGGCCGAAGGCTGAACTTAGAGCTCGGTCGTCTCGAACTCAATGCCGGCGCGCTTTAGCCGGTCGATCAGCACCATGCCCATGGCCACTGCCGTGGTGGTCTGACCGGCAACCTCTGGCAGGTCGTCGAAGGCTAGGCACATCGCCGATTCGGCGAGCATCTTCGCGGTCTCGGTGTAGCCGGGATCTCCGCCAGTGACGGTGGTGAGCACGCGCTTGTCGCCACCGACGCCGAGCATGGTGAGTTTGAACCAAGACTTGGCGCGTTCAGTTTCGCTCGGGCCCTCACCGGCCGGTTTGACTTTCAGCAGCAACGATTTCAGCACCGGAACTTGGCTGCCCACCGCCACCGCCCCGACGACTGGTGCCGCCAAGGCCATCATGTGAACTGTCTTGAAGTGGGCAAGGTGTTCGTAGGTGAACTCGGGCCCGTACCCGGTCAGTGCGCGCGCTGAGCGCAGGACGATCTGCGGGTCGATCGTCGGTAGTGGCACACCAAAACCTTCGACCGGCTCGGCGGCGCGGCCAAACTCGCCACCCCCGCGAACCCGACGATCTGCTGGCCGACCTTCTGAGGCGCGCCGCTGCTTGGCCGCAGCCTTCGCCGCCCGGAACTGGCCGAACTGGTTGACCGCCGAGGCGAAGGTTCCGCCCGAAAAACTTGCCTTGGCTCGGATGTAGCCCTTTACGTTGATCGCCGTATCGTCCGGAAGTTCGTTGACCGTCGCAAGCACACCGAGGTCATAGGGAACCGAGTCGAAGCCGCAGGCGTGCACCAGTTTCGCCCCGGTCTTTTCGGCCGTCTGGTGGTACTTCAGCCACATCAAGTCGACGAACTGCGGCTCGCCGCACAAGTCGACATAGGCGATGCCAGCTTCGACCGCGGCCTTGACCGCTGGCTCGCCGTAGCGAAGGTAAGGCCCGACTGTGGAAATCAGTACCCGGGTGTTCTGCGCCATGGCCGCCATCTGCGCTGCATCGGCGCCATCGGCCACCACAATCTCCGGAACGGCCCGACCTGTTGCGGCGATACGGTTGGCCACTGCCACGAGTTTGGTTCGTGATCGACCAGCGATCGCCCACGAAGCATCCGCGGGCAGGTGGACGGCCAGATAGTCAGCAGTCAGGCCGCCGGTGAAACCGGTCGCGCCGAATAAGGTGATGTCAACCATGTGTTGACGCTA
>JAKPAQ010000397.1 GCA_029779385.1 Actinomycetes bacterium
AAACCAAGAGTTGGTTCGCCAAGAAGAAACGGCAGTCCAGTCGGCCGAGTTCTGGATGACCCGACCCGACGAACAAGGCATGGTCAAAGGCGGGTTCGTTCTGGACGCGTTGACCGCCGACATGCTGCGGTCTGCGTTAGAAGCTAAAACCAGTCCACGGCGCCGCAACTCAGTACTCGACCCCGATACTGGTGAACTGACTTTCGAAGACGCGACCTTAGATACACCGCCGTCCTATAAGGAGCGGGCCGGGAATGCGTTTGCTGACCTGCTGCGGCATTTGCCGACTGGTGAGTTCGGCAACCACGGCGGTGTCGCCGCCACCCTCATGATCACGATTTCCGAAGACTCCCTACGTGGTCGCTGCGACCAAGCCGGCATTACCGAACATGGCACGCGAGTCTCGGCCGGCCAGTTACGACAACTCGCCTGCGGCGCCGGCGTCCTGCCGGCAGTGCTCGGCACTGAATCGCAGGTTTTAGACCTTGGTCGTACCCAGCGACTCCACTCGCCGGCCCAACGCCGAGCCCTCGCCCACCGCGATCTTGGTTGTGCATTCCCCGACTGCGACCGGCCACCCGGCTGGACCGAAACCCACCACATCAAATCCTGGCTCCACGACGGAAAAACCGATCTAGACAACGGCGTCCTGCTCTGCGGCCACCACCACCGGCAAGTTCACCACACTGGTTGGCGAATCGAACTCAACCCTCGAGACAAGAATCCCGACTTCTACCCACCCGGCAAACAGGTGCCAATCAGGAACAGCAGATACCGGCCACTTGTCGCCTAACGGACCGGCGAACTGGCTGCCGATCCGCTAGGCGAGGTTGGGTAGCGCTCAGGGGAGAGCGACGTGTCCGCCCTTCATCTTCCAGAGGAAGTACTTCTCAAAGCCGAGCTTCATCAGGTGTGCCTGTGGGCCGGGAACGAGTACCCCGTGTTTGCGCGGCGGCAGCATCTTGTCGGCCAAGATGATCACGCCGTTGTTGCCCGCGTCCATGACGCAGATGGCCTTGATGTCGGCGAACTCCTTGGTTTCGCTGGGGGCCTCACCGCGAATCTGATGCACGATGTTCTTGGCCGCCACGTGTGCCATCTGCTCGCTCGGGAACCCCGTCTTCGGGATGCCGACCGGTGTGGGCGTCTGCCACGGCGCCAACACTTGAGCGGCGATGCCAACCGCATAAATGTTGTCGTGATCGACGCTCTGATACGTGTCGCGGACGGGGATGTAACCCTTCGGGTCGGCCAAGCCGGGAACTTCCTTGAGGAAGTCCTGCCCGAGGAACGGCGGGATAAACATGCTGAACGAGTAGCCCAACTTTTCCCCGTCGCCCAAGACGACCGCACCTTCGTCGAAGTGATCGATGCCGGTATTGAACCGAACGTCGATGCCTTCCTTCTTCATGAACATTCCCAACAGCTTTTCGCCGTGAGGCAATC
>JAKPAQ010000273.1 GCA_029779385.1 Actinomycetes bacterium
ATCAGCGCCGTCGTTGTGCTCGGCGTTGGCGATCGCCGACTCCAGCACTTTTTTGATGATACCAGCACCCTTTGTCGGGCTGAAGGCCAGGATGTTGAGAGCCTGACCAACCGGCTTGCCGCGCACGAGATCCGCAACCAGGCGGCCTTTTTGCGCAGAGAGGCGTACGCCCCGCAGACTTGCACGAGTTTCCATGTCAGCTCCTTACTTCTTGGCCTTCTTGCCGGCGGTGTGACCCTTGAACGTCCGGGTCAGCGAAAACTCGCCGAGCTTGTGACCGACCATATTCTCGGTGACGAACACCGGGATATGCTGCTTGCCATTGTGGACCGCGATCGTCAGGCCGATGAACTCGGGGAGGATCGTCGAACGACGCGACCAGGTCTTGATCGGGCGCTTGTCATTGGTGGCGCGAACTGCCTCGACCTTGTCGATCAGGTGCGCATCAATAAACGGGCCCTTTTTGAGAGAACGTCCCATTTCCTACCCCTTAACGCTTGTGACGGCGCTGAACGATCATGCTGTTCGTGCGCTTGTTGCTGCGGGTACGGTAACCCTTAGTGGGCTGACCCCACGGGTTGACCGGAACACGACCTTCGCCGGTGCGACCTTCACCACCACCGTGCGGGTGGTCGATCGGGTTCATCGCAGTACCGCGGACGGTCGGACGAATACCACGCCAGCGCTGAGCACCGGCCTTGCCGATCTTGCGCAGGTTGTTTTCTTCGTTGCCGACTTCACCGACGGTAGCGCGGCACTCAACGTGCACACGACGAACTTCGCCAGAGCGCAGACGAATCTGGGCGTAGGTACCTTCGCGGGCCAGCAACTGAACCGACGTACCGGCGGAACGAGCGATTTGCGCGCCCTTGCCTGGCATCATCTCGACGCAGCAGATGGTCGTACCGACCGGGATGTTGCGGATCGGCAGTGCATTACCGGACTTGATCGGAGCTTCCGAGCCGCTCATGATCTGCTGACCGACCACCATGCCCTTGTTGGCAATGATGTAACGGCGTTCGCCGTCGGCGTAGCACACCAGGGCGATATTGGCGGTACGGTTCGGATCGTATTCCAGACGCTCAACCTTGGCCGGAATACCGTCCTTGTTGCGCTTGAAATCGACGACACGATAAGCCTGCTTGTGACCACCGCCCTGATGGCGAACGGTGATACGACCGTTGTTGTTGCGACCGGCGTTCTTGGACTGCGACTCGATCAAGCCGGCGAACGGCTTGCCCTTGTGCAGATCGGCATTGACGACCTGAACTACGGCACGACGACCCGGGGAGGTTGGTTTGACTTTAACGAGAGCCATTACGCATTGCCCCCTTCAACAAAATTGATTTCCTGACCCGGCTTCAGGCTCACGTAGGCCTTCTTCCAGCCCTTGCGGCGGCCGGTCGCACCCTTGAAGCGCTTAACCTTGCCCTTGACGTTGGCGACTTGAACAGCCTCAACCTCAACCTTGAACAGGAGCTCGACAGCAGCCTTGATTTCCGGCTTGGTCGCATCGGATGCGACACGGAAAACCACTTGCTCATGCTTGTCGGCAACGTAGGTCGCCTTCTCGGAGATTTGCGG
>JAKPAQ010000401.1 GCA_029779385.1 Actinomycetes bacterium
TCTCAACGCTCTGCGCTCCCACGATGAACGTTTCGACGCGCACGTCAACGCCATCAACCTCAACGCGGCTGATACCAAGAAGACCGGCACCGGCACCGACTCGTTGATGGGCGGCCACATCGGACCCGCCGCCGATGAGACCGAGACGATCGGTCCCGCCAATGACTCCCAGGCGACCGCAACCGACTCCGACTTCACCTCACAGTTGGCGCTGTTCTCCCTGTCCCAGTGGCGGCAGGCCATCTTCGCTCGCATCGTCGACAAAGTCGGAACCAAAGCGTATTGGGAGGATTGGGCCCACGACGTCGCTGACATCTCGTCAGCACAGATCACACGGATCAAAGCGATACTTGCCCAAGGCGATCCAGCCATCGAAGCGGAGTTCGGCAAGTTCGTCGACGGCCTGCGGGACAACCTCAACGACTCCATCAGCACCGACGACGCGATCAGCATGCTGTCCCAGCATCTGATCACCAAACCCGTCTTCGACGCCCTGTTCAGCGAGCACGACTTCGCCTCCCACAACCCGGTCTCGATCGTCATGCAACGCATGGTCGACACCCTCGGCGACAGTGGCCTGGAATCAGAGACAGCCAGCCTCGACAGCTTCTACGACTCGGTGCGCCTACGCGCCTCCCAAGTAACCAGCGCCGAAGGTAAGCAGCGCATCATCGCCGACCTGTACGAACGGTTCTTCAAGATCGGGTTCGCCAAACAGGCCGCTCAACTCGGCATCGTCTACACGCCCGTCCAGGTTGTTGACTGGATTCTGCACGCGGCCGACACCGTCTCCCGTGAGCATTTCGGCAAAGGCCTCACCGACGACAACGTCCACATCCTCGACCCGTTCACCGGCACCGGCACCTTCATCACCAGGCTCATGCAGACCGGCCTGGTCACCCCCCACGATCTCGCCCGCAAGTACACCGAGGAGTTGCACGCCAACGAGATCATGTTGCTGGCCTACTACGTCGCCGCAGTCAATATCGAGGCCACTTACCACGCCCTGGCCGGTAAAGCCGACACGACCGACT
>JAKPAQ010000417.1 GCA_029779385.1 Actinomycetes bacterium
ATGACTTTTATGCGAACGTCGAAGGCGCAAGGGTCGCGTTCGAGTCGGTGCGAAGCATCGCCAACTCCAAGGGCGAAGCTGCCAAGGAACTTGTTGGTGATTTGGACGAACAGTTCGCCGCAATGCTTGCCTTGCTGAGCACCTACGGAAATTACAAAGACGGGTTCGTCTCCTATGACACCGTCAACCAGCAGAAGCGAAATGAACTCGGCGCCCAACTAAACGCATTGAGCGAGCCGCTTTCCCAACTGACGGACACGGTGCTAAGTGCCAACAAGTAATGACCGTGGCCTGTCGCGTCGTTCAGTCCTGGGACTGATCGGCGCGGCAGGTGCTGCCGGCGCGGTCGGTGTCGCCGGTGCGGTGGCGATTGCTGGCGGCGACGATTCAGACAGCACGCAAAGCATGGTGGAGTTCAATGGCGCGCACCAGGCTGGAATCACTACCGCTGCCCAAGAACATTTGTATTTCGCTTCCTACGACCTGACTTCGACCGCTGATCGCGAAGACATCAAGGAACTCTTGGCTGAATGGACCGAGGCTGCGGCCCGGCTCACCAAGGGCCAGGAAGTCACCGCCGAAGGCGCCACCGGCGGCGGTCCGCACAAACCGCCGGACGACACTGGCGAAGCCCTCGGGTTAGGCCCGAACAACCTGACGATCACTTTCGGTTTCGGCCCCGGCCTTTTCGATGACCGATTCGGTTTGGCCGCGAAACGCCCAGCCGAGTTAGCTGAGTTGCCGTCATTCGCGTTCGACCTACTTGAGGATCGGTACAGCGGTGGCGACCTGTGCATTCAGGCTTGCGCCGACGACCCACAGGTAGCAGTCCACGCCATTCGGAACCTGACCCGGATCGCTTTTGGTCGCGCGCAAATTCGCTGGGCCCAACTTGGCTACGGCCGCACCTCAACCACGGACAAATCCCAAGAAACCCCGCGAAACCTTTTCGGGTTCAAGGACGGCACCGCCAACATCTTCAACGATGAAAAGGAGGACTTGGCGAAATGGGTTTGGGCCGACGGCGCCAATCAGCCGTGGATGGCCGGCGGCAGTTTCTTGGTGGCCCGAAAAATCATGATGCTGATCGAG
Source organism: Actinomycetes bacterium (assembly GCA_029779385.1). The sequence continues at coordinate 1,093 of JAKPAQ010000417.1, forward strand.
TCCTGGGATCGCGTCCGCTTATCCGAGCAGCAGGCGATCTTCGGGCGCGACAAGGGCGAAGGTGCTCCACTGTCGGGCGGCACCGAATTCACCGAACCCGATTTCGAGATGGCTTCGACCGAACTGGGTGGCCCGGTCATTTCCCTGACTTCGCACGTTCGACTCGCTCACCCTGATGCAAATGCTGGAAAGCGAATCCTGCGCCGCGGCTATAACTTCGTCGAAGGCAACAACAACCTCGGGCAAATCTCCGGTGGTCTGTTTTTCCTATCATTCCAGCGGTCGCCGCAGCAGTTCATCGATGTGCAAAAGTCGCTGGCCGCTGATGCGCTCAACGAATACATCCGCCACGTTGGATCGGCCATATTCGCCGTACCGCCGGGGGTCAAGCCCGGCGAATCAATCGGCGCCGGACTCTTTAGCTAAGCGTCGGCTTGAGCTGGACAATCCGGCTCAACAGGCCAGAAACGAACTTGGGTGACTCATCTGTCGAAAGTTCAGCAGCAAGTTCAACAGCTTCGCTGACCGCTACCGCGTCCGGAACGTCGTCAACCCAAAGCACCTCGTAAACGCCAAGCCGGAGCAGATTTCGATCCACCGCCGGCATCCGGTCAAGCGCCCACGCGTGCGAGTGCTCGTCGAGGATGGCGTCAATCTTGGCCGCGTTCGCCGCGACCCCCTCGACCAGCGAAACGGTGTACGGGTTGATCGGCGGCTCGTTCAGTTCGAGGCGCTCAGCCAACGTGCCGTCCAAGGCCAGCCCGCGAGCCTCGGACTCGAACATGATGTCCAGCGCGCGCTTGCGGTACTTGCTCCGTGCAGCCATCAGGCCTTCACACGACCGAGGTAGCTGCCATCGCGGGTGTCGACTTTGATTTTCTCGCCGGACTCAAGAAACAGCGGAACCTGGATTTCCTTGCCGGTCTCAAGCTTGGCCGGCTTGGTGCCACCGCTGGAACGGTCGCCCTGCAAGCCCGGGTCGGTGTGCGCGACTAGGAGTTCAACCGAGGCGGGAAGTTCTACGTAGAGAACCCGGCCTTCGTTCGTGGCCACGGTCGCATTCTGGTTTTCTAGCAAGTCGTCAGTTGCGTCGCCCATCGATTCTGGGGCGATCTCGATCTGGTCGTATGTCGAAATGTCCATGAAGACGTAGTTGGTGCCGTCGTTGTACAGGTACTGCATGTCGCGCTTGTCGACCGTGGCGGTCTCGACCTTGGTGCCGGCGTTGAAAGTCTTGTCGACCAACTTGCCCGATTCGACGTTCTTCATCTTCGTGCGAACGAAGGCCGGACCCTTGCCCGGTTTGACGTGCTGGAACTCCACGATGGACCACAACTGTCCGTCGATGTTCAGAACCATGCCGTTCTTCAAGTCATTCGTGGTTGCCATCAGTGGATCTCCAGAAGTTCTTTCGTCGTATCGGTGAGCACGTCGGGTTCACCGCCATGCTCGGGGTCTGTGACGAGGACCGTGTCCTCGATGCGCACGCCGCCTGAACCCGGAAGGTAGATTCCCGGTTCCATCGTCAAAACCATGCGGCTAGCAAGTCTACCGGGGTGGGTCGTGCCTAAGAACGGGTCCTCATGGATCTGTAGTCCGACGCCGTGCCCAAGGCCAGTGGTGAACGAGTCCAACCAGCCACTTTCAGCAAGTGATGTGGTGACCGCGTTGAACACGTCGGCGATCAATTCGCCGGCGCGCAGCTGATCAAGACCGGTCTGCTGTGCCTGTCTGACGGCCGCGTGAATCTCAACTTGCCAAGGCTGCGCCTTGCCCAAGACCACGGTGCGAGTGCAGTCGGCGTGGTATCCGTCGGCCAATGCGCCGAAATCGATTTTGAGTAGATCACCAGTGGCAAGCGGCCGGTCGGTTGGCTCATGGTGCGGGATCGCCGTGTTTTCGCCGGCGGCCAAAATCGTGTCGAACGCTTTGTCGTCGGCCCCAAGTTCGAGCATTCGCCACTGCAAGTCACGGGCCACTTCACGCTCGGTGCGCCCAACCAGCGGGCCAGTGAGCAAACCTTCGAGTGCGGCTACCGAAATCTCGCAGGCTCGGCGCAACGCCGCGATCTCGGCTTCATCTTTAACTAACCGAAGTTGCTCAATGAGTCGGCCGCTAGGTTCTGGTCGGTCGAGTTTCTGCCAAGAGTCGACGTCCAGCAGGTGAGTCTCGGCCGCCAAGTCCGACGGGGCCCGCCCGGCAGCAACGCCAATCAGATCGCGAGTGATAACTACCTCGATCTGCCCCAGCCCGGCGGCCGCCAATTGCACCGCTGCCTGGTCCTTGTAGCGACCATCGGTCAAAAACACTGGGTCTTTTGCCGCGTGAACCAGCAGCGCGCCGTTGGAACCGGTGAACCCAGTCAAATAGCGGATATTCAACAGATCACTGACGTACATGGCCGCATGTCCGGCCTCGGTTAGCAGTCCTTGTAGTCGAGCGATTCGCGTTGATTCAGTCATCTAGTGCGTCCCAGGCGGCGGCTAGGTCGTCCTCGGCCGGCCCGGCAAGAATCGCTGGTTGGGCTAGGGCGTCGAGAACTACGAACCGTAGTTGTGAGCCACGGGTCTTCTTGTCGATTCTCATTCCGGCGAGCATTTGGTCAAACGTCGCACCGCGGTAAGAAATCGGCAACTCCAACAACTGGAGCGCATTTC
>JAKPAQ010000427.1 GCA_029779385.1 Actinomycetes bacterium
AAGCTCGGCGCGACCAACCGCACCCAGGCGATCCTGCTGGCGGGCAAGCTGGCGGTGGAGCCGGACGCGGTGGTGCCGCCGGAGGCGGAAGACCTCCCGTGAATTTTGATAGTGAGCACGAACCACGAGGTCGTGATCACGGCGCATCGCACGGTTAGGCGCGAGCCACGCGCCCACCGCACTGGTTGGCCAAAAAAAAGACCGGCCCCTGGTGGGGCCGGTCGAGACGTCGCGTGCGTGCGTGGATAGTTCAGAAGTCGTAGCGCACGGTGAAGCGGACGCTGCGCGGATTGGTGTAGTAGAGCACCTGCTCGTAACGCGGATTCACCGTGGTACGGCTGCTCGCCGAGCGCTCGTAGTAGCCGGTCGCGGTCTGGGTGTTGAACAAGTTCAACACATCCATCGAGAGGGTGAGGCCCTCCATCCAGTTCGGCATGTACGAGATATTGGCATTGAACGTGGCCGTCCACGGGGTTTCACCGATGCTGCCGCGCGGCGAGTACACATAGTCGGAGTTCGGAACCACGTTCGGGTTGTTGACCGCGGTCTGCGCACCCGGCACGCCGCAATAGCTGTAGTAGGCGTTGTTGTAGAGCCCCGGCTTGGCGTACGGCCAATAGCTGTAGCAGCTGCGCGGCCGGCCACTCTGCACGATCGCGGATCCGCCCACGCGCCACTCGTCTGCAAAGCGGTACGAGCCGATCATCTTGATCTGGTGGGTGCGGTTGTTCGGCAACGAACCACTGACGCCGTACATCAGTTCCGGCAAGTCCCAATCCTGGGTCACGGACACGTCGCCCTGCCCACCATTGCCGGTGTCGACGGAGGAATTCAGCTGGCCTTCGGCGTTGCCCCAGTTATGCGACAGGGTGTAGTCGACCTTGCCGAAGAAATCCCCTTTCTGGTACTGCGCATACATGTCCAGGGCAAGGTACTTGCGCTTGAGCTTCGGGAATGCGGTGCCGAAATCGTCTTCGAAGTTGTGCGTGACCTGGACCAGGTTGCCGGTGCCGTCGTCTTCCCAGAAGGTTGCCTCGTTGGTGCCCGCGTTGAAGATGAAGCACTCGGTCGGGCAGATGTCGTCGATGGCGTTCTTGAGGTCGCGGTACGTTGCCTTTGCGCCCCACGAAAACGAGGGGCTTTCCGTGCGCTCCATGCCGATGATGAACTCATCCTGGTAATGGGGCTTCAGGTCGATCTGGGCAATGGTGCGCGGATCCTTGTCGTAGCCGCATTCCACGTTGGAGGACATGCCCCCGTTTGCGCAGGTATACGGACTGTTGGGGTTCGTGTAGGGGATCGCGGTCAAGCCCGTCGGCGTGCCGTCCGCGGCGATGCCGGTGTACGTGAAGTACTGCGCGGAACTCAACGACGGGTTCGAGCCGCGCACCGAGACATTGTTCGGCAGGGCGAGGTGGTAGCGGCCCATGTTGCCGAAGACTTTGAACGTGGAATCGCCATTCACGTCCCAGCTGAAGCCCAGGCGCGGCGCCCAGTTGTTCTTCTGTTCGACGTAGGCCTCGCCGTTGCCGTTGTAGTTGGTGAACCCGTCGTTGCGCAGGCCGAGGCTGAGCAGGATGTTGTCGGTGATCTGCCAACGGTCCTCGATGTAGAGCGCCTTCTGCTTGACGGTAGTGAAGCCGCCATGCTCCGAGTAATTCTTGGTCACGTAGTAGCCCTGCGTACCAAGGCCGCCACCGGAAGCCGGCGACCCGACATAGTGGCTGGCGTCCAGCGCGGCGTTCGGATTGCTGGCCAAGCCATAGGACCAGTAGTACTGGTTCGGTCCCACGACGTTGTCGCCGCGGTAGGACACGGCTTCGAAATAGTCGTAGCCGGCCCGGAATTCGTGGTTGCCCCACGTGTAATTGATGTCGAAACGACGGGATTCCGTCTCGTCGGTGCCGACGTAGTTGTAGGTCGGCCCGTACTTCTGCGGATTGCTGATGCCGGCATATGCCGTGGGAACGACAGACGGCGAAATGCTCACGTACGTCTTGGTCGGGTCGTATCCGACGAACGGATTCGGCAGCGAATCGATGTCCTGCTTGCCCCACATCGCCGAGATGCTGAGGTTGTCGGTCAGGTAGCCGGTGTACTTGCCGACATAGAGCCGGGTATTCGTCTCGGTCAGGCTACCGTTGTAGCGAATGT
>JAKPAQ010000445.1 GCA_029779385.1 Actinomycetes bacterium
TATTCAGTGATTTCCGTGGCGTGCTCGGCCGTTACTTCTACTATTATTTGTCGACTTTTCTACGTCCTGTCGCTCTCGCTGGCAGCAATACAGTCACAATGGAGTCGCTTCGTCGCCCAGTGCTCGCAGATTTCGCAGTAGCTCTGCCACCACTCGATGAGCAGGCCAATACCGTCATATATCTCGATGACCGCACATCGAAGATCGACGCTCTGATCGCCGAGTCGGAGAAGTTCATCGAGCTTGCCCGCGAACGTCGATCGGCACTCATCACCGCCGCGGTAACCGGCCAGATCGACGTCCGGGAGGCGTCCTGATGCTGTTGGCATTCGTCGATGAGTCCGATCACGGCGACTTCCGTTGTTTCGGGGCGATCCTGGCGGATGAGAATGCAACGAAGCAGCTCACCGACCAGCTCAACGCACTGATGATCCAGGCGAGCAAGGATTATGGAATACCCGCGACCACCGAGTTCCATGCTCACCCTATGTTTCATGGCAAAGAGGCGTGGGAGGGTGTTGGTCAACGTGCCCGGGCGAACCTGCACGAGAAGGTCATCGACGCTATCGTGGGGGCCGATGTCACTCTGCTGCTGCGGCACGTCAGCGAGCAGCGTCTGCGGGATCGACAGGATCGGCGTGGCTACCCGGACCGGTTCCCACCAGAGCAGGTCTGCTTCCAGCACATTCTGCAACGTGTAGAGAATGTCGCGTCAAGGCAGGGGACGTACGCGCTCGTAATCGCTGACGAACGGGGTGATCGCGAACGCCACCGCGAACGATTCGCGGTCTATCAAACCGATGGAACTCCCGGCGTCCACCGGCACACCACCCTTCCTTCGCTCCTCGACACTGTTCATTTCGCACCGAGCCATCACTCACGGATGCTGCAGGCAGCGGACATGTTGGCGTTCACCTACCGCCGATACCAGACGGTCCGCGAGACAGATCATCGTGCGCAGCGAGTGATGGACAGGCTGTGGTCGAAGTTGCAGGACTCCGGAAAACTACATAGTCCAGGCGGATGGCCGTGATGCACAACAGCCCCGCACGGGGCGGGGCTGAGGGCCATGCGGGCGGCATCACTGCGGCCTGCACGACAATACTAGCACGTGGGGAGCGGTCAATGACGTGGACGTGGACGGCCTCAGTGTCGGTGTTACCGGCGACTGGCACCGACCCTAGCCCCGTGCACTAGCGTCACTCCCGTGGCGCAGCATAACGAGATCGAGTTCGAGCGGGAGTTCGCCGAGTACCTCGCGGCGCACGGCTGGCTGTATTCGATGAACGACACCGGCTACGACAAGGAACGCGCCCTGTTCCCTGCCGACGTGCTCGGCTGGCTGCGCGATACCCAGCCCGAACAGGTGGACAAGGTCATCAAACCGGGGTCCAAGGACGTCGCCAAGCAGGAACTCCAGCTGCTGGACCGGCTCGTGAAGGTGCTTGATCTGCCGTTGGCCAACGGCGGCGGCACCCTGAACGTGCTGCGCAACGGGTTCTCACATCTGTCGGGCAAGTTCGCGATGTGCGTATTCCGGCCCGAGTCGACACTGAACGCCAAACGCAACACCGATCATGCGGCGGTGCGGCTGCGAGTGATGCGGCAGGTGCACTTTTCCACCGCCGACAACCGGTCGGTGGATCTGGTGTTCTTCGTCAACGGACTGCCTGTGGCCACAGCCGAACTCAAAACCGACTTCACCCAGTCGGTTGCGGACGCGATCACTCAGTACCGCGCCACCCGCCTGCCCAAAGATCCGAAGACCGGGCTGGTGCAACCTCTGTTCCTATCCGGTGCCCGCGCGCTGGTGCATTTCGCCGTCTCCAACGATGAAGTGTGGATGACCACCCACCTCGTCGGTGAGAAGACCCACTTCCTCCCGTTCAACCGGGGCACCGAGGACGGCGGCGCAGGAAACCTATTGAACCCGAACGGTTCCCGATCCTCGTATCTGTGGGAACGGGTGTTGCAGCGTGATGCGTGGCTCAACATTCTGGGCCGGCTCATGTACATCAAGCACGAGTCGAGTACCGACCCGATCAGCGGCAAGACGACCAAGACGGCGACGCTGCGGTTCCCGCGGTTTCACCAGTGGGAAGCGGTCACCGAACTCACCGCAGCTGTCACCGCCGAAGGTGTCGGGCGGCGGTACCTGATTCAGCATTCGGCCGGGTCGGGAAAAACCGATTCGATTGCGTGGACCGCGCACCGGATGGCGCGGCTACAGGTGGACAACACCAAGGTGTTCGACTCGGTCATCGTCGTCACCGACCGCAACGTCCTCGACGCGCAGTTGCAGGATGCGATCAAACAGATCGACAACGATCAGGGCATCGTTGTGGCGATCGACCAGACCGAGGCCACCAAGGCCGGGGGTTCCAAGTCGTCGCTGCTGGCGAAGGCGTTGACCGATGGCAAGTTGATCATTGTCGTCACCATCCAGACCTTCCCCTTCGCGATGGCCGCGATCCGGCAGCACAAGGGTCTCAAGGGTAAGAAGTTCGCGGTGATCGCTGACGAGGCGCACTCCTCCCAGTCCGGACAGATCGCCGGCAAACTCAAAGCGGTCCTAACCGCCGAGGAACTGCAAGACATCGAGGACGGCGGGGAGATCGACGTCGAGGCGATCCTGGCCGCCGAGGCTACCGACCGCGCCGACTCGTCGAACATCTCCTACTTCGCGTTCACTGCCACACCGAAAGGCAAGACCCTCGAACTGTTCGGGCGCCGGCCCAGCCCAGACGAGCCGCCGGCACCGTTTCACGTGTACACGATGAAGCAGGCGATCGAAGAGGGCTACATCCTCGATGTCCTCACCGGCTATCACAGCTTCACACTGGCCTTCCAGATCGGTCAGAAGGTGGCCGACGAAGAGCACGAGGTCGACCAGGCCGAAGCCACGAAGGCGGTGATGAAGTGGGTCAAGATCAACCCGCAAACCATCTCCCAGAAGTCGGCGATCATCGTCGAACACTTCCGCGAGAACGTCGCCCACCTGCTCGACGGACACGCCAAAGCGATGGTGGTGGCTGACTCCCGCAAGGCCGCCGTCCGCTACAAACTCGCGATCGACGACCACATCACCAAGAAGGGCTACGGCTACCGCACCCTGGTCGCGTTCTCCGGCAGCGTCATCGACCCCTAGTCCGGTCCCGACTCGTTGACCGAGGCGAGCATGAACCCGGGTATCAGTGACCTGCGGACCGCGTTCACCGGCGAGCAGTTCACAGTGATGATCGTGGCCAACAAGTTCCAGACCGGCTTCGACCAGCCCCTGCTGTGCGCCATGTACGTCGACCGCAAACTCTCCGGCGTCACCGCGGTACAAACACTGTCCCGACTCAACCGCACCTACCGAACCCCTTCGGGCACAACAAAAACTGCAGCAATGACGCAGGTCGTCGACTTCGTCAACGACCCCGCCGGCATCCGTGAGGCGTTCGAACCGTACTTCACCGACGCATTCCTGGAAACCGAAACCGACCCCAACCTCGTACACGACCTGTCCACCAAACTCGACACCGCCGCCATCTACACCCCCGACGAAATCGACCGGTGCGCACAGGCATACGTGCAGGGCAAACACAACGCTCTCTCCGCGGCCGTCGACCACGGCAAGAAGCGATTCGCCGACCGCTACACCGCCGCCCTCACCGCCAACGGCGGCGAAGGCGACAAACCCGAACTCGCCGAACTCGACATGTTCCGTCATGACGTCGGATCCTTTGTGCGGCTCTACGACTTCATGTCCCAGATCATCGACTACGGCGACCCCGACCTCGAGAAGAAGCAGATCTACCTGCGCTACCTCGAACGCGTCATCAGACCCGACAACTACACCGCCGAGATCGACCTGTCCGACATCATCCTCAAAGAAGTCGCCCACAAGGACAAGGGCAAGACCGACATCAGCCTCGGCACCAAGGTCGGCCTGACCGGGATCACCGCCGCAGGATCCGGAGAGAAACGCGACCCCACCATGGTCGCCTTCCAGCAAGTCCTCGACCGCCTCAACGAACTGTTCGGCTCCGAAGACTTCTCCACCTCCCAGAAGACCTCGTTCATCGAATCCCTGCTGCAAACCCTGCTCGCCGACCGCGACCTCGTCCAGCAGGCCAAGGTCAACACCCCCAAACAGTTCACCGAATCCCCCGACTTCGAATTCGCCGTCACCGGCGCCGTCGCCGACAACCACGGCGCCCACGAAAAGATGAGCAACTACTTCTTCAGCGACGCACCCGGACGTACTCACCTGATCTCCGACATCGCCAAGTGGTTCTACCAGGTCGTCACACATGAGGAGGCACAGCAGTCGTGAAGGATAGGGGCCCACATCCTGCGCTACGGACGATTCTCAATGACACGACGGAGGTCTCCTATTCTGACCTGGACTATGAGATCGCCGGTCGCGAATCCACTACCAGTGATTCGCTTGCTCGGTTGCTCACCATCGGCTGTCTCAGTCGCTTGGATCCCGACCGAACCTCGGTTGATATCTGGGATCCTGCCGCAGGTATCGGCTACGCGGGCTTCCTGATCGCTGACGCCCTTCAATCTGTGGGAGTCCAAGTGAAGTACCGCGGCCAGGACATCAACGAACAAGCGGTGTCGGCATGTCAGCGCCGTTTCGCAGAGGTATCGGACGCCAAGGTGAACCTCGGCGACACTCTGGCACACGACACGTTCCCCGATTTCGAGGCGGACCTTGTCATCGTGGATGCACCGTTTGGCCTGAGTTGGGAGACTTCAGCGGATGCAATAGAAACTCGGCGTGAGTCTGGTGCGTTCCACTTCGGGCTACCGCGAGTCTCGGACGGAACCTGGCTATTCATCTCCCTTGCACTTGAAAAGTTGCGACCCGCGGAACAGGGAGGTGGCCGTGTAGCCGCTCTCGTTGCTCCAGCGGCACTTAGCAGCGTCGACGGTGCCGCCATCCGGGAACGAATCGTGGAAGCGGGGCTACTTGAATCTGTGACCCGGCTCCCAGCCGCCCTCGCACCAAACACTCAGATAACCTTATATCTCTTAACATTCACCAATCGCTCTCCGAGCTCGGGGCGTGGCAAGGTAGCGGTTGCCGATATGCAAACGCAGTACACGACTGAGCGTCGACATCGATCGATGACACCGATAAGTTTCAAAGAACTCGAATCCGGTCTACGAACTGGCAAACCAGGAAAACGCAACCGAGTAATCGACGTCCAGCAGTTAATCCGAAGAAGTGCGGAGCTATCCCGGACTACCCCCGAAGGACTACGATTCTCGTGGCGGATAGACACATACAACGATACACCAATCGATGATTCACTGCTGAAACTTCGCTACTCTGACCTAGATCCGCGAGTAGTGGTGGGAGTTCCGGCGTTTGAGAAGACAAAAGTGCTTGTCCTGGTTGATAATTGAGGTTGCGAAGCCAAAAACTATCAGACCGGGAGAAGCACCTTGTCGGTGAAAAGTGTACGCCGCGGGAGGAGGAAGGCCAAGCGTGTGCGGATCGGTGAGCCCGACCCGTCGCTGACCGGCCGGG
>JAKPAQ010000461.1 GCA_029779385.1 Actinomycetes bacterium
CTTGATCGAACCGATCGCCTCATCGAACGCGCCGACCATACCCACCTTCTCGACGAACTCACCGACCGCGGCCAACCCGGCCCGGCCGGTCAGCGACGGGTCGGGCTCACCGATCCGCACACGCTTGGCCTTCCTCCTCCCGCGGCGTACACTTTTCACCGACAAGGTGCTTCTCCCGGTCTGATAGTTTTTGGCTTCGCACCCTCAATTATCAACCAGGACAAGCACTTTTGTCTTCTCAAACGCCGGAACTCCCACCACTACTCGCGGATCTAGGTCTGAACGCTCGTCGATGACGTATTCTCATTTACAGCATCTCTGAATGCTCGTCAACACTTGTCCGTGCCTGGCGATCGCCTCAAGTGCGACCGTCAAAATTGCTGGGAGCAGAGCTATCCGCAGCTTTGCCGTTTGGCGCCAACGCGGCGGGCTTCATCGTCGTGACCCGGGACCAGTCACCATCCGAATCTGCAGGGTGCCGACGATCAAACCGTGGCAGTAGTCACGGCCAAACCTTCATCAGACCGACCACCGTTTAGTCACGTCAATGCCGACAGCAGGTCTTGCGCGAGGAAACTGACCGAGGCGGAAACTGTTGTGGGCTGGCCGACACCTTCCTCCGCGCGACCTGCCATAACAGACCCAAGCGACTCCGGACTTCCGAAGAGCTGAGTCAAATAGGTCAATGCCTTCGCGGTGACCGCTGCGGCCAGTTCGTCGGAGAGTAGTTGCCGAACAGTGTCGGCAAGGTCATGGCGGTGTCATACCGTCGTAGCAACAGGGCAGGTCAACAGGACCGGTCGAGTGGCAGGACGGGGTGGTTGTTGTGGGTCGGGGTCGGATGTGGTTGACAATCGAGGATCGGGTGGAGATCGCGGTCGGGGTTCGGGCGAAGGAAACGGTGACCTCGATCGCCGAGCGGATCGGTCGGGACAAGTCGGTGATCTCGCGCGAGATTCGACGTAACCGCAGTGCGTGCGGGCAGTACCGGGTGGCGACCGCCCACAAGCTCGCCACCGCTCGGCGAGCCCGGGCACAGGACCGCAAGATCGATACCGACCCGGTGCTGTCGGGGCGGGTGAGAGCGGACCTGAAGGCCTCGCGCACCCCGCGGCAGATCGCCGGCCGGTTGCGGCTGGAAGCCGGTGAC
>JAKPAQ010000478.1 GCA_029779385.1 Actinomycetes bacterium
TTGTATCTCCGGCGTTGGCAGGCAGCGTCAGGTCAGCACCACCCGTGTACGAGGAGTAGGCCAACACGATGTTGTCGCCGTTGAAGACACCGGTCGAATAGTCGCCGAGCGCCGCCCACAGGCAGTAGCCGTCGCCGTTGACGTCACCACCAATATCGATCGGTTGACCGTAGGCAGTTCCTGTCGCTGAGATGCCGAGCGACAAGACTCCACCAGCCGGCGGACTTCCGCCGCCAGGCGGTTGGCACGATCCGGTCAGCGTTTGATTCGTCAATGTCAGAGTCGCAGACGTGATGTTCAAAGCGGCCGGACCGAAGTCCACGTTCGCAGTCTCAGAAGCGTCGAACTCAAACTGCATAGTCGACAGATTCAAGTTGGCGGTTGCATTGAAGTCGATGGTGTCGTTAAACAAGTTGGCCTGCGCAGCAACGGCGATTGCCACCGTGACATTTCCCGGTGTGCAGCCACTGACTCCTTCGGCACACTGATTGGAAACGTTCGCCGTCATGGACGACACCGTCAGTTCATTGCCCACCGCCAGGTTGTTCACCGTCGCACCGATGTCGACAGAAAGCTCCGAGTCCGAACCAGACGGCTTCTCTGAAACCGCGCCAGTGAAGTTCGACAAGGTGACGCCCGTGCTACCAATCGCCCACGGTGTTCCCGAGTTGTTGACGCTTAGCGACCAGTTTCCGACGCCTGTGTACGTGCCGGCCAGGTTGAACGTGTACGCGTTCGCGCCCGAACCGACCGTCGCCTGGGCACCCGCCAATGAGATGCCCTGGCCTTGCGTCCACGTCAGTGATGTGTTCTTGCTGAGCGCGAATCCGGACGAGAGCGGGCAGTCCCCGGCCGCGTCGGGCGTCGAACAATTCATGGTGAAAGTGATCGAGTTCGATTGCCCCTGGCTCAGGAAGAACGTTCCGCGGCCCGAGAACTCAATCTGGTCTCCACCGCTGGTCTGGAACAGCGCAATATTCGCCGCATTGATCTGGACATCGGATGGCCCGGCCGTGCTGAGCGTCAGGTCGAAACTCACCGACCCACCCGATCCATCAGTGGCAGCGGACTCTTGGGTCAGGCTCAGTTGCGCACCAGTGACCTTGCCACCTGACGTCGTCGGCTCAAGCGTCAGACTGCCCGTGGGACTCGACCACCCAGCAGGAACGGGAACGAAACTCAACCACGGAACGCTGAAGGTTCCAGTCCATGCACCCCACGCCCCTTTCGACTGCGTTGCGGTGAC
>JAKPAQ010000484.1 GCA_029779385.1 Actinomycetes bacterium
ATCACCGAGCCATCGCTAGTGGAGATCGCCTTCTTCAGCCGATCCACCCACTCGCCCAACTGGGCGTCAGAGAGTCCGATCGGGCCGGTCCGCACCCAGTTCTGCAACTGCGCGATCCCCTCGACGACGCTGTCGCGCAGGTCCGCAAATTGACTGGACAGTTGCTGGCCGATGAGTCCTGCCATTGCGGCTAACACCAGCAGAAGCCCCAGGACGACCATGATGGTGGCCAAAATCCTGGGAACCCGGTGGCGATCGAGCCAATCAACCGCGCCGATTGTCAGCGCCGTCAGCAGCAGGGCGATCGCGATCGGCACTGTCACTTCGGAGAAGAAGCCCAGCAGCCAGATCACCGCGTAGGCGGCCGCACCGATCACTACGATTCGCCAAGCCCAAGAGGCAGCGATTTCTACCCCAACTGGGACTTGGTAACGCCGGTGTCCTTCAGGTTCTAAAGCGCTCACCACTTGAGGCTACGGGAACACCGGTGGGCGTTTGAGCGTTGAATCATTTTAGGAAGGAAATTCAAATGACCTTTGGACTAAACCGCACCGCTTTCCCCACCGCCGACACTGCGCTGCCAGGCCGGTCAGACCGCCCTTTTGCGCTGCCGGCCAGACACCTAGTCACCGCAAACCCTATCGAAACCTCTGGCCCGGCTGGCTTCGAAACGGCCGTGTTTGGTTTGGGTTGTTTCTGGGGCGAGGAGCAGACCTTCTGGCAAGTGCCCGGCGTCTGGTCGACCTCGGTCGGCTACGCCGGCGGGTTCACCCCCAACCCCACCTACGAGGAGGTCTGCACCGGACAGACCGGGCACGCAGAAGTAGTCCGAGTCGTTTTTGACCCGGCCGTGACCTCGTACCAAGACCTGCTGAGAGTCTTTTGGGAGAACCACGATCCGACCCAAGGCATGCGGCAAGGCAACGATCGCGGCAGCCAATACCGGTCAATCCTGCTGACCACCTCAGCTGAGCAACTGGCCGCTGCCGCAGCATCTAAGGCGGCTTTCCAGCAACAACTCACGTCACTGGGTTACGGTGAAATCACCACCGAAATAGCCGAACTATCTGACTACTGGTACGCCGAAGGCTTCCACCAGCAGTACCTCGTGAAGAACCCGGGCGGCTACTGCCCGCTGCATGCGACGGGCGTGAAGTTCGCGGACTAGGTTCAGTCCTTACCCGGTTGCGACTCGAATCTGCGGCTACACTCCTGAGGTGTCGTCCGAACTGACCACTGCGGCCTACCTAATTCTCGGGATGATCCGATTTTCTGGCACCACCACGCCATACGAATTGAAAGCGATGGCGGAGTCGACCGTTGATCCTTTCTGGGCTCTTCCGCACACGCAGATTTACACCCAATGCGACAAGCTCGTTGAACTCGGGATGCTCACCGAGGACCGCCAAACCGAGGGTCGCCGCCGACGAACGCTGACCATCACCGATTCTGGCCTCGAAGCGCTCGATGGCTGGCTGGGCGATTCGAGCTATGTGCCGATCGAGTCTCGAGACCTTGGAATCTTGAAGCTGTTCTTCGGTGCCGACCCTCAGGTTTTGGGTCCCGTTCAAATCCTTGAGCACCAGAAAACCTTGGCCAAGTACGAGCAAATGGAACGTGACATGCCCGAAGGAATGTCCGCCGGGGTCCTCGGAACTCTGCAATTTGGGCTGGAATACGAGCGCTGGATGGTGAAGTTCTGGACAGAACGAATGGAGGATGATAGAAACTGAACTCAATAGTTCAGTTTGAATCATTCAGGAGGCACTATGTCGAGCCGTTGGCTTCGTGGAACCATTTGGACCGTCGCGATACTCGCAGTGCTTTACGCCCCGTTCGCCATGACGGACGTTTGGGCCTACGGCTACGCCAACGCTCCTGAGTTCGGCCAAAAGCTCCTGAGCAGCTCAGTCTCACCCGAGTACGTCAACGAGGCTCGCGAAACTCGAGTCGTGCCCTATCAGCGCAGTTTCTGGCCGATGATCGTCCATTCGGTGCTCGGCGGCCTGCTCATGCTGCTCGGGCCAGTTCAACTTTTCTCAGCGATCAAGCGCAAGCGAGGCGTCCACCGAACCGCCGGCGTCGTCTATGCCCTAGTGACTCTCGGCTCGATGATCGGCGCCGGAATCTACCTGTTCCGCACCCCAACCCAGGAGGTGTTCGCCGGCGCCCTGTTCCAGGTCGCACTCACGTCGATCCTGCTCGGCACCGTCACCGCCGTCACCGCCGGAATCGTGGAGATTCGGGCCGGGCGCCCTCAGTCCCACCAGCGTTGGATGGTACTAAGTTTCGCCTTCTTGATGACTGCTCCCCTGCTTCGCCTCGAATGGGGGTTCCTGCCCGAGTTTTACCCCGGACTGTCGATGGCCGAAATCAATGCGATCGGTTCGATGACCCTGGGTGGCTTCGTCGCGTGGGTTGGCGTATTCGTCTCTCGTGGCCTCGATCCGCGGCGCAAGATCCGCGGCATGAGGGGCACTTGGGTGCCGTGGTTCGTCGCAGTTCCGGCAGTTGTCGGCGGCGCCGTTGCCCTGTGGTCCGCAGGCGACGTGATGCTCAACGCAGGCCCCGAATTCGGCCGCCTTTACTGGGCCTTCACCGTCCCGTTCCTCATCTGCTTTGCGATCATGGCGCAACGTTGGCGAAAGGCGGTTGCCGATGAGCGCAGTTGGCCGGCCGAAGAATGGGCGATCCACCTAGTCGCGATGGCCCTCGTCCCACCGGTCGCGCTGCTCTACTCCCTGCCAGTTGGCGCTGGGTTCGCGCTGGCGAAACCGACCGCGATAGCGACCGGGTTGGTAGTCGCCTGGGGTGCAATGACCCTCGCCGGCATCGCAGTGGTCGCACTTCGCCTCGCCATTGCCGAGGACGCCGACAGTGCGTCGAGCCCAGTTGCAAGCCACGCGGGCCCAGTCAACACCTCGGTGCGATCATCAACCAAGCATGCGGTGACCTTTCGCTCGCCGTTGCCCTGGCAGCCCAGGCCAATGGATGACTCAGTGTGAGTGAACCGCCTGACGATCACGCCTAGTCAACTTCAACTGCAGCCCCTTGGGCACGATCGTAAGTCGTTCGTCGATTGATAGTTCATAGGCCGGATCGCCGGTGATGTCGTAACGGTGCAGCAGTCGGGCCAGCACCAAGATCGCTTCGTGGATCGCGAACTGGCGACCGATACAGGAGCGCTCCCCCGTGCCGAACGGCTTATAGATGTTCTTCATCCGCCCGCGAGAGTTTTCGGGCAAGAACCGGTCCGGATCGAACTTGTTGGCCGTCGGGCCCCACGCTTTGGGGTCCCGGTGCATCATCGGCAAGATCACCAACGCCCAGTCTTCGGGGCGCATTACCGCCTCATATTCGGTCCCGGCGGCGATCGTGGTCGTCTCACGCGGGGACCTAGCGAACGCCGGCGCGGTCGGCCACAGCCGAAGTGTTTCCTCTAGGCAGCGGCGCAGATATCTGAAGTGCGGCACCTGCTCGAAGGTTGGTTCGGCGTCTGGATCGTCACCGAGTAGTTCGTCGGTTTCGGCTTGGGCTTTGGCGAGCACCTCAGGGTTTCGCGACAGGTAGTACAGCAAGAAACTCAAGGCACCTGAGGTCGTCTCGTGGCCGGCCACCAAGAAGGTCAACACCTGCTGGCGGATGTTGGTGTCGTCGAGTGTCAGCCCGGTCTCGGGGTGAGCCTCATAAAGCATCCGGTCGAGTAGGTCATCGTGGCGCTCGCCGGTCAGTCGACGTTCGCTAACCATCGTGTCGACGAGGTCGTCCACATATTCGCGATAAGGCCGGTTTTCCTCATCGATCTTTCGCGCGATCCGTTTGCCCCACGGAACCGAATCCACCGACGCCTTCTGCATTCCGGTCATCAGTGCCGCGACCATGGCGTCTACGAACGGGTGACGTTCACGCGAGGTGAACGAGCCGAAGTCCCGACTGAACGCGCACCGACTGATCGTCTCCATCGTCAGTTTCGTCATATCGGCAGTGACGTCGATCGGTTCGTCCAACTCGTCCCAGACCGCAAACATCTCCGCGGCGGTCTCGAGCATCGTGTCGTGATAGCCGCGCATCGCATTCTTGGAGAACGCGGGCATCAAAATGCCGTGCGCGGTATGCCAGTTCTGTTCACCGTCAAAAGCGGTGAACAGAGCGTCGCCGACGAATTCTCGCAAGGCCTCAACTGCTGGCGGCAGGCTCTTGAAGAAACGCTGCTCGTCGCAGAGTTCGGCGGCAAGCGCAGCATCGGTAACGAAAACAAACTTTTGGGCGAACACCCGGATTTCGAAAATCGGCCCGAGGTCTGCGCCCATGCGCATCACGTTCGCTAGCGGCGTTCCGGTTCGCAGGTTGAGCGCGTCGTAGGCGATTGGCCGGCGCCCCGGCGGGTGCGGAAACTTCTGCCCGCCCCAATCGTTCTTGACCTTGAAAATGCTCACAAGCCGGCGCGACCTGCGAACTTGGCAACCAGTCCCTGGTACCTCGCGCCGCTGAAGCGGGCGAGCAGGTCTATCGCATAGGCGTCGGCACCAATAAGGACTCGCGGCTTGCCCTTTTCAACGCCCTTAAGGATCACCTTGGCGGCCTTATCCGGCGTGGTGCGCGCGATCTTGTCAAAATTCTTCGCGAGGTCGTCGTGGTCGAGACCATCAACCTGACCGGCATTTCGAGCCACGTTTGTTTTGATCCCACCGGGATGAACGCAGGTGACCTTCACTGGTCGTTGGCGCGACAGCATCTCCATCCGCAGCGCTTCAGTGAATCCGCGAGTGGCGAATTTCGCCGCGTTATAGGCGCTTTGAGTCGGCACCGAGATGATGCCGAACACGCTGGAAATGTTGACCACATGGCCGTCGCTCGAAGCGATCAGGTGCGGCAGGAACGCCTTTGTGCCGTTGACGACGCCCCAATAGTCAACGTCCATCACCTTTTCTAGGTGCTTGTAATCCATGTCTTCGATGTCACCGGTGAAGGCGATGCCGGCGTTGTTGTAGACCTGATGAACGACACCGAAACCGGCCGCGATTTCGGCCGCATATGCCGTCACTTGTTCGCGTTCGGTCACGTCCAAATGGTGTGACGCGACGTTTGCGCCGCCAGCGAGCAGTAGCCGTTCAGTTTCGGCCAGGCCGGTCGAATCGACATCGCTAATTGCCACTGCGGCACCACGGCCGGCCAGTTCAATCGCGAGTGCGCGCCCAATGCCAGATCCGGCTCCAGTGACGACGGCAACCTTGTTTGTGAAGTACGTCATACCCACCTCCAGATACCGAGGGTATCTGCCGCGGCAACTCTTGGCTATCGGACTCGCCAAAATCTTTACACCGGCAATGTCAGATAGGTGCCAGGGGTCAGGTTGGCGATAGCGAATGCGGATTAGCCAACCAGGTTTGCTTGCAACTTCTCGATGGTCTCGGGCGTGCCGCCGGCATTGAGGAACCAACCCTTCGCCCCTGCCTCGTTGGCATCCCAAGTGTCGAGCACACCCAAGATGGCCTCGACTGGCGTGGCTAGGTACTGCGCCGGCAGCACTGCCCGGTTGGCGCCAAATACCCGCTGGAACCTCGCCTCGATCGCCGCCTCGTTGGCGGCGGTAGCGAGGTAGTCGTCGACGATGTCATCTCGGCTGGCGCCCAACAGGGCCAGAACCATCGCCACCGAAACGCCGGTGCGGTCTTTTCCGGCCGAACAGTGCACGAGTGTCGTGGTTTGCGAGTCGGCCACGGCCGCAACCACCTCGATCAACGTTGCCGATGTCGTCTGCAGCATGAGCAGGTACAACTCGGCCAGATTCTCCGGCGGCGCCACGCCCGGCCGAAGTGCCGTCAGCAGCGGGAAGTTGTGGATCGACACGTCGTTTCCGCTGAGCGGATGGACCGGTTCGACCTCGTGTTCTGAACGCAGATCGATGACCACCTTGGGCGGCCAAACAATTTCGTCGGGGGCACGGTCGTCGCTAAGTGGCAGCGCGCTTCGCAGGAGCCGGTCGTGGCGGATTGCGCCGCCAGATACAGAAATCCCGCCAAGGTCGCGCAGGTTCGGGACGTACTCGTTCACCTGCTCATCTTAGGGAGTTTGCCCAAGACTAGGTTCGCTTTCCTACACTGGTTCAGTGCCCCGCCCAGTTAGGACAACCGCGAAGGCCGCTGCCGGAACGGCAGCGGTCGGTTTTGGCACCTACGGGCTGTTGATCGGCGAGGCTTTGCTGGCCCGCAAGCGAATCGGCACCACGACCGATCGGCCCCCGTCGGGCAACGGCATCTACGGCGACGACCATCCCGGCGAGCCAATCCGGTGCCTGCTGTTGGGCGACTCGACCATGGTCGGTTATGGCATGCCGATCGCTGACGACACTCCATCCGCGCAGATTGGCATCGGGCTTTCGCACATCTTGGACAGTCCAATTGATATCCGCAACGAAGCCGCAGTCGGTGCCCTCTCGCGTGACCTGAACGCTCAGATCGACAA
>JAKPAQ010000504.1 GCA_029779385.1 Actinomycetes bacterium
TAGGGCTGGCCTGTGGCGGGGACTATCCGGTGATTCTGTACAAGTCGACGACCAGCGGTGCCAAGACTTCGATCTGTAGCCGAGACACGGTCGGTGACCGGGTTCGAATGGTCGTCAAACTTGATGGTGAAGCGAAGCTGGATCTGCCCACTGAGTACAAATGGCGCCTAGACGCCTATGCATCGCAAAGTAACGGAACTCGTTTCGTGTTGCATGCGGTTGACGGGACACTAGAAGTCACTCGAAACGGGACGACAATTTCTCAGCCGTCCAACGACTGGATTTCGCTGGACAATGAGCCAGATGACTGACCGCGGTGATCGGCCGTGGACCCTACTGCGCTAGTTTGAAACCGAAACCCCAAACAAGGAGCACATCGACGTGAGCACCACCCCCGTCAAAGTTGCCGTCACCGGCGCCGCCGGCCAAATCGGCTACAGCCTGCTGTTTCGTCTGGCGAGCGGTTCGCTGCTCGGCCCCGACACCCCAATCCAGCTGCGATTGCTTGAAATCACCCCGGCGCTGAAGGCGCTGGAGGGTGTTGTCATGGAATTGGACGATTGCGCATTCCCGACGCTGGATTCGGTAGAGATCGGCGACGACCCGAACCACATTTTCGAAGGCGTAAACCTCGCCCTACTCGTTGGCGCGCGTCCGCGCACCAAAGGTATGGAGCGCGGCGACCTTCTCGAAGCCAATGGCGCGATTTTCACCGCTCAAGGCAAGGCCTTGAATGCTGTTGCTGCTGACGATGTTCGCATCGGTGTGACCGGCAACCCGGCCAACACCAATGCGTTGATCGCCTCGAAGAACGCCCCGGACATCCCGGTCGAGCGGTTCAGCGCGCTAACTCGCCTTGACCACAACCGGGCAATCAGCCAACTGGCGGCAAAGACTGGCGCCAAGGTCGCCGACATCACCAAGATGACGATCTGGGGCAACCACTCGGCCACCCAGTACCCGGATATCTTCAACGCCCAGATCGCTGGCCGCAATGCGGCCGAAGTGGTAAACGATCAGGCGTGGATCGAGTCGGACTTCATTCCGACCGTCGCCAAGCGTGGCGCGGCAATCATCGAAGCCCGTGGCGCGTCCTCGGCTGCTTCGGCCGCCACGGCAACGATCGATGCGGCGCGCGACTGGCTGACCCGCTCGGCCCAAGGCGACTGGGTAACGATGGCCGTTGCGTCCGACGGTTCCTACGGAGTGCCCGCAGGCATCATCAGATCCTACCCCCTCGGCACCAAGAA
>JAKPAQ010000508.1 GCA_029779385.1 Actinomycetes bacterium
TCTATGCCTCGTCGGCCTCCGGCGAGCCGGTCAAGTTCTGAACAAGGAGTAGCGAAGATGTCGCGTCCGGTCACGTTGTTTACTGGTCAGTGGGCTGATTTGCCGTTTGAGGAGGTTTGTCGGCTGGCTTCGGGTTGGGGTTATGACGGTTTGGAGATTGCTTGTTGGGGTGATCATCTGGATGTCTACCGTGCTGCTTCCGATGACGCTTATGTGGCGGAGAAGAAGGCCACGTTGGCGAAGTACGGCCTTGGGGTGTGGGCGATCAGCAATCATTTGAAGGGTCAGGCGGTTTGTGATGATCCGATCGATTTCCGGCACCGCGACATGGTGTCCGACGCCGTTTGGGGCGACGGGGACCCCGAGGGGGTGCGGCAGCGTGCGGCTGAGGAGATGAAGCTGACCGCGATCGCTGCCCGGAAGCTTGGCGTGGACACGGTGGTGGGGTTCACCGGCAGCAAGATTTGGCAGTACGTGGCGATGTTCCCGCCGGTGCCCGACAGCGTGATCGAGGATGGTTACGCCGATTTCGCCCGGCGTTGGAATCCGATTCTGGATGTGTTCGATTCCGAGGGGGTGCGGTTCGCGCACGAGGTGCATCCCTCCGAGATTGCCTACGACTACTGGTCGACAAAGCTGACGTTGGAGGCGATTGGGCATCGGGAGGCGTTCGGGTTGAACTGGGATCCCTCGCACATGATGTGGCAGGAGATTGATCCGGTGGGGTTCTTGGTGGATTTTGCGGATCGGGTTTATCACGTGGACTGCAAGGACACGAAGATGGCTTGCGGTAATGGTCGGAATGGTCGGATGGGTTCGCATTTGCCGTGGGGTGATCCGCGGCGGGGTTGGACGTTCGTGTCGACTGGTAATGGTGATGTGCCGTGGCAGCGGTGTTTCCGGACGTTGAACGCGATCGGCTACACCGGCCCGATCAGCATCGAGTGGGAGGACGCCGGGATGGACCGGCTGCGTGGCGGCAAGGAGGCCATCGACTTCGTTCGGGCCAACCTGTTCGACGCACCCACCGCATCCTTCGACGCCGCGTTCAGCACCCAGGTGCAGCCCGGCGAGTAGTAGCAGCAAGGTCGGCGGCCCGGGTTCGGAGTGGACGCGGGCCGTCGGCAAGGCCGGGCGGTGATCGCCCGGCGGCAAGAACCAACAGCGAAGGAACCAGCATGAGCCACCCACTGGTGATCGTCGGCTACGGCACGATGGGCGACTACCACCGGCGCAACCTGGCGACGATCGACGGCTTCGAGGTCGTCGGCGTGGTCGACATCGACGAGCAGGCCCGCGCTGCCGCGCAGGAGGAGGGCGTGCACGCGTACGCGTCCCTGTCGGAGGCGATCGCCGACCTCGAGTTCGACTTCGTCATGATCGCCACGCCGAACGACAGCCACCACGACCTGGCCATGACCGCGCTTGCCGCCGGCAAGAACGTGCTCTGCG
>JAKPAQ010000524.1 GCA_029779385.1 Actinomycetes bacterium
CACCGGACTACCAACTGTTGTTCTTCCCGGTGACCGACCTTTCGACCAAGCACCCCTCGTATGAGCTTTTCAGCGACGGTTTCTTCCTGACTGAAAAGCAGATGGACTGGTACCGGGGTCACTATTTGAGCACTGACGAGGACGCCATCAACCCGCTAGCCTCCCCCTTGCTAGGCGATGTCGCCTCCCATCCGCCGGCACATGTGGCCGTCGCAGGTTTTGATGTGCTGCGCGACGAAGGGTTGGCGTATGCGAAAAAGCTTGAGGATGCAGGGGTAGCAGTCACCACCCAACTAATTACCGGCCATATTCACGCCTTCACGAACGCGACCGCGGTCGGCCACACGAGTGGTCAGGCTTTGGCCGAGAGTGTCGCGGCTTTTACCGCCGGGATCGCCGAAGTCCGCCGAAATCGCGGCACGTCCAAATGAGTCGGCAGCGACGGCTTAGCGGGCGAAACATCCTGATCGTTGGCGCTTCGTCTGGAATCGCGGCCGAGACCGCTGTGCTGCTGGCTCGACAGCAAAACACGATCGGCCTGGTCGCTCGCCGCCAAGACAAACTCGACGAAGTTTCAAAAGCGGTGACTGCCGCCGGTGGCATGGCCAGAACTTGGGTGGGCGACGCGACCGATTCGACCGCCATGGACGCACTGGTTGAGGACGCCGCGCGCGAGTTCGGCCGACTCGACGTCGTTTGGGCGAACGCGGGACAGGGGCCAGACATACCGATCGAATCGGCGACGATTCGCGACATCGACTCCATGGTCAGCCTCAATTACGACGTGATGACGAATGTTCTCGTGCCGGCGGTTCGCGTGTTCAGGCGTCAGGGCGTCGGCCAGTTCGTGCACACCAACTCGCTCGCCTCAATGCTTGGTGTCCCCCGTCAGGGTCCGTACGGGGCGGCGAAAGTCGCCGCGAGGTTACTGATTGACGCTGCTCGAACCGAGCTGGCCGACGAAGGGCTCAGCTTCACCTCGTTGTATCCGGGGTTTGTCGCAACTGACCGCATCGCCGACGATGGCTTGCCAAAACCGCTGCAGATTACGGTCGATCAAGCCGCGAGGAGAAGTCTCAAGGCCATTGAACGGCGCGAACGCAACGCCTACTTCCCACCGTCGACCACGGCTTTGGTCCGCGTGTTGCAAGCGATGCCAGCGCCTGCTCGCGAGCGAGTTCTGCGACGATTGGCGCGCGGCTAAAACCCACCGATTTGCCGTAAAAATTCTTGATTTGCTGCCCCGATAGCGAACCGCAATCGGGGTGTCGATGCTGTCCGAACTTGTCC
>JAKPAQ010000526.1 GCA_029779385.1 Actinomycetes bacterium
GGCGGTGTTGAATTTCCAGATCTGGTTGGCGAAATGCAAGGCGAGGAAACGGTCAGGCCGGCCGGTGGCGTCTTTGAGGTCACTGGGAAGCAGCGTCGAAGAGTTGGTCGCGAAGATCGTTTTTGCGGGGGCTGCGTCGGCGAGTTTGCCGTAGATGTCCTGTTTGAGTTCGAGAACCTCTGGGACCGCTTCGATCACGAGATCGGCGTCGGCCACGGCGGCGGCCAGGTCGCTGCTGAAGGTAATCGAAGTGAGAATTTCGGTCGTTCGACCTGCCGCAGCCTCCACCTCGGCCTCGTAAGTTTTGGCAAGTTCGGCGAAGCGTTCCTTGGCGGTGGCGATGGCGTCATCGTTGATGTCGTAGGCGGTCACGGCGAATCCGCTCGTCGCGGTCTGGAAGGCGATCTGCGAGCCGAGCACGCCGGTTCCGAGGACGGTGACGTTTTTGATGTTGGTCATGCTGTTACTTCCTTTCGTTGGTTGAACCGCAGGGAGGCGAGCATCGTGATGACTGCTCCGGTGGCGGCGTAGGCGCCGATTATGCCGAGGTAAGGCCAGAGTCCAGCTCCGTCAAAATAGACGATTAGGCGCGCGGCTTCAGTTCCGGCGCCGTTCGGAATCCACGGGCCGATGGTGCGCCAGAAGGCGGGCAGCAAATCCCACTGGAACGCGCCACCTGCGCTCGGGTTTCCGAGCACGACGAACAGCAACACGGCCAAGCCGATGCCGATCGTGCCGAATACGACTTGTAACGCGGTAGTGACGGTGGCGGAGGCGAGCACGAGCAAAGCGCCTAGTGCGGCCAGCGCCCAAAAGTGTCCAGTAAGTGCACCCAGCCATTGGTCCAGGACGAGCGCGCCGCCGATCCCGGCGACAATCGCATACGGGATCATCGACGCGAGCCGGATCGCGGCTCGGTGAGGATTGGCCGGTCGCGATCCTCTCGAAACGCCCAGTAGGGCGGCCATTAGATAGCCGCCGACGATCCAGCCGATCACGGCGTAGAAGCCTGACAGGCCACGAGCGTCTTCGGCTTCCAGTGGCACGACGTCGGTGATCGTCAGGGTTCGGTCCTGCTGTATTTCGGTCTGCTCGGCGGCCTGTTCCACGGCGGTAGCAAGGGAGGCGCCTCCGCCGGTGGCGACGAGTAGTTCGTCTTGGGTGCCGGAGGTGTTTAGCACGAGGGCGGCGACGAGGTCGCCGGATTTGACTTGTTCGATGGCGGCGTTTCGCTCGGTGAGGGCGGTGGCGTCAACCGGTTCGCCGTCTAGCCCCGTGAGTTGGTCGATGACGGGCCCGGTTGCCTGAGCCGGGCCAACGACGGCGATTTTGAGGTGGTGGGGGGTCGGGTCGTGGAAGGCGCCGACATAACCGGCGATGAACCCGAGCTGAAGTAGTAGGACGCCGGCGATGAGCACGGCGGTTCGCGGTGAAATCGCTTCGGAGAGTTCCTGGCGCAAAGTCGCGGTTTTGGTCATGTGCACTGCCTTTTACAATAGCGCTACGATGTGTAGCGATACTAATAGTAGCGTTACTATTGGGCCAGCGGTATCCGGCAGGGAAAATTCGAGGTGTGATTTGAGTGACGTTGAAGCAAGAGAACGAGTACCGGGGCGTCCTCGGCGCCCCGGCGTTTCGAAGGCTGTCTTGGCTGCGACTACCGATTTGGTGACAGCGCAGGGTTACGCGGGCACCTCGATCGATGAGATCGCGCGCGCCTCAGGGGTCGCCAAAACGACGATCTATCGACGCTGGCGGTCAAAAGGAGAGCTTGCGATTGACGCGCTCACCGCCGCGATGGGGCAGGCTCCAACGGATCAGGCGTCGGCCGAGGATGCGTTGGGGTCAGCGATCTCGTGGATGACCAGACGGATTCGCCAGCAGGAGGTTCGCGGGCTGCTGCTCGGCCTAGTCGCCGAGGCGACCGAAGACGCCGAGATTCGGTCCCAGTTGCGAAGCCACCTGCGTGCCCCCTTTGCGGATCGACTGACCAACGAATGGGGGCTGTCAGGCCGCGAAGTGGACCTGGCGTTCGACATCGTCGTCGGCGGACTGCTGCACCGCTTCGCCATGAACGGTCGAGTCACCAAAGCGGACTCCGATGCTTTTACCGACGTGGCGACGAGCGTGCTTTTTGGTGGCTAAAGGTATTCGATAGCGATCGTCGCATTGCCCAGAAACAGTACGAGCCCTTCGGTCGAACTGTTCGCTGAGCCGCGATTTCGTGTCGCTTTGGGTGGGCTGGTCAGTAACTACCGATGCCCTTGCCGATTACCGTGACGCCGATTACAAACAACAGCACCGCCATGATCGTGGTGTTGTTGTGGACCAGCCACGTGCGTAGCGACTCGAGCGGACGGGACATGGCGTTGCGTGCGAGAAGGTAGCCGAGCACCGGCACTGCGACAGAAGCGCCGGCAACTAGCGTGAACACCGCAACTACGACGACCACAGAATCAAACGGTAGTTCTGCCGTGCCGATGAGGACGCCTGCGCTGGCGGTCATCAACAGGTTTTTAGGGTTGATGGCGGCGAGCGCGAATCCGAGCCCAAGAGTCTTCGCGAACGAGAGTTTGTCGATGGCGGCCATCCAGCTCGGCAGCGCTGGTTCCTCGCCCTCATGCGGTCTATCCCGCCACTGCTTGAGCGCGAGAAGCAACATCAGTGCGCCAAGCGCGATCTTCACCATGGCCGCGATTGGTTGTGATCCATCTTGATCTGGTTGCGGAATGACACCGGCAAGCGCTACGAACAGCCCGAGCGCTACGACGATTCCAGTCAACCAACCGACAAGGAAACCAACACTCGACGCTACCGCTCGCGGCGACAGAAGCATCAGGATCGCGGCGATTATTGGAATTGGACTTATGAGCACCGCGACGGCGAGGGGGAGAATGTCTCCGATTACAGGTCCCATCACGGAACAACGATCGAGAAAGACGGATCCACCAGGTAGGTCGTGAAAAAGACCGGGTTGCCGGTTGAAGATTCCATTGGGAAATCCTAGCCGTGGTCCGTGCCACCGGACTAGGTCGCATCCTGCAGTTTGCATAGATTCCATCTGCGGTTTTGCATACGAGCCACTCGACATTTTGCCTGACGCTGACTAGACGAACGGGCTGCTGCTGAGTTTTCGGACAGTGGAACCAACGTCCGAAAACACTGAAGCAGGCTACGTCGACGTGCTTGGCGGGAACGTGACATTGACGCGCAGTCCGCCACCGTCACGTGGGGTGAGCTCTAGTTCGGCGCCGTGGGCGTGGGCGATGGACGCCACGACCGACAGTCCAAGCCCGCTGCCGGCCGGTCCGCGGGTCCTGCCCGTGGCCCGGACGAACGGCTCGGTGAGCGTGTCGACGAGCGCTTGATCTAGGACAGGTCCCGCGTTCTCGACGACGAGGGTCGGGCGGGCAGCTGGGCCGAGGAAGGTGCGCACGTCGACCGGTTCGCTCGGGTCGCCGTGGGTCGTGGCGTTTTCGAGGAGGTTCTGCACTAGTTGGGCGAGGAGCACTTGGTCGCCGTCGACGACCGCAGACTCCAAGGGAAGGTGCACGTCCGGTTTCGCCGCACGTTCGGCTACTTCACGGACGAGGTCGTCAAACACGACCGGGTGCCGGTCCACGCCAGCGCGGTCTGCGCGGGCCAGCCGCAGCAGCGATTCCAAGATTGCGATCGCCCGGTCGTTGACCTCGTCGAGGCGGCCGAGTAGAGCCGATGTTTCCGGGTCTGCGGGCCCCGATCGGGCGACCTCGAGCATGGTCTTGCTGATCGCCAGCGGAGTGCGCAGCTCGTGCGAGGCGTTGGCGGTGAACCGGACCTGCTCGTCGAACGAATGCTGGAGTCGTCCGAGCATGTCGTCGAAGGCATCGGCGAGGCGGCGCAGTTCGTCGTCGGGCCCGGGCAGGTCGATTCGGTGCTCGAGTGAGCCGCTGGCCGCCCGCCGCACGGCCTCGTTGATCGGCACCAGTGGGCGCAGCATCCGGCCGGCGAGGAACCAGCCACCGACCAGGCCGACGAGAGCGAGGAATGCCATGCCCCAAGCGACCAGCGGGACCGCGACATCGAGCAGGTCGGACCTGTTGGGCACCCACGTGTTTTGGTTGGTATCGACGAGATTGCCGTCGGGGATGAAGCGCAGGACCGCGATCATCACCGCGAACATTGCGGCGCCAGCGACGACGAGGAATCCCGCGTAGCTGAGGGTCAGCCGCAGGCGCAGCGATAGCCCGCGTCGTCTCACCGGGCGGCTCATGCGACCTCGGGGCCGTCGAGTCGATACCCGACACCTGCAGTGGTGTGAATGAGTGAGGGTTCGCCGAGTTGCTTGCGCAGTGTCGAGATGGTGATGCGGACGGCGTTAGTGAAGGGGTCGGCATTCTCGTCCCAAGCCCGTTCGAGCAGTTGCTCCGCGCTGACGACTCCGCCGTCAGCGGCCATCAGGACCTCCAGCACCGCGAACTGTTTACGAGTGAGGCGGACGTAGCGGCCGTCACGGAACACCTCGCGCCGGAAGGGATCGAGCCGCAGTCCGGCTCGTTCG
>JAKPAQ010000547.1 GCA_029779385.1 Actinomycetes bacterium
TCATGACGTAGGCGCGCGCGACCAGAACGCTTTGCAGACGGCGTTGAAAAACACTGAACCCAGTCGGCTCGGCTGGTCCGCTTCGGGTGATCAGCACGCCCTCGGACTGCAGGATCGGCTCGCCAAAAACCGCCAACCCGGCCTGACGCAACGTAGTGCCGGTCTCTACGACGTCAGCAATCGCATCAGCGACACCGAGCCGAATGGAGGTTTCGACGGCACCATCGAGTCGGACCACGTCAGACTCGATACCTAGCGAACTCAAGTAGGTACGCACGATTCCTGGGTAGGAGGTGGCGATCCGTTTGCCCGCCAACTGCTCAACCGCGGACATTTCGCCCTCGGCGGCGGCAAAGCGAAAAGTCGAGGCCGCAAAACCCAACGTCATCGACTCGTCGGCCTTCGCACCCGAATCGAGCAACAGGTCCCGGCCGGTGATTCCGGCGTCTAGCGTGCCTTCGCCGACATAGATCGCAATGTCGCGCGGGCGCAAATAGAAGAATTCGACATCGTTTTCGGCGTCAACCGTGACGAGGTCTTTGGAGTTACGACGTTGGCGGTACCCGGCCTCGGCCAGCATCGCGGCCGCAGCCTCAGATAGGGCGCCCTTGTTCGGGACGGCAACCTTGAGCATCAGATTCCTTACAGGTGTGAGTAGACGTCGTCAAGACTGATGCCAGCGGCAATCATCATCACCTGCGCGTGGTACAGCAGCTGGCTGATCTCCTCGGCCGCACGCGCAGGTCCCTCGTGCTCGGCAGCCATCCACGATTCGGCGGCTTCCTCGACGAGCTTCTTGCCAATCGCGTGTACTCCGCCGTCGAGTTCGGCAACCGTGCGCGAACCCTCAGGGCGGGTGGCGGCCTTTTCGGAAAGTTCCGCGAATAAGCCATCGAACGTCTTCATCAAGGTCATCCTATCGGCGCAGTGCGATCGACTTGAGCGTCGCCCACGTGGCGAGGGCCGCCTCGGCGGCTTCTGCGCCCTTGTCTTCAACTGAATCTGGCAATCCCGCCCGGTCCAATGCTTGGGTTTCGTCGTCGCAAGTCAGCAAACCGAAACCGACCGGAACGCCGGTATCAAGCGCGACGCGAGACAGGCCATCAGTGGCGGCGGCACTCACATATTCAAAGTGTGGGGTGCCGCCACGGATGATCACGCCAAGGGCAATCACCGCGTCATAATCGGCACGCGCACAGGCTTGGGCGATTATCGGCAACTCGAAAGAGCCAGCCGCGCGGATGAGGTCGACCTCGGTTACGCCCGCGGCGGTCAACGTCCGCTGCGAGCCGGCGATCAGTCCCTCCAGCACCTCGGTGTGCCAACTGGAGGCAACAATCGCGACCTTCGCGCCCGCAGCGTCAATCGACAGCGACGGTGCACCGTGTCCGGCCATCTCAGTTCTCCTCTTCCAACTTCAGGTCCGGCAGATCGTGACCCATCCGAGCCGCTTTCGTCTGCAAGTACCGCAGGTTGTCACTCGTTGGTGCGATCACGACCGGCAGCCGCTGAGCAACCTTCACGCCGTACTGCTCCAACTGGTTTGCCTTGTCCGGATTATTGGTCAACAAGCGAACCGACACGACGCCGAGGTTGCGCAAAATCTGCGCACCGGCGGCGTAGTCACGCTCATCCTCGCCAAACCCGAGGGCGAGATTGGCATCGACCGTGTCGTGACCCAAATCTTGGAGTTCGTAGGCCTGAAGTTTGTGTAGCAGGCCAATTCCGCGGCCCTCGTGACCACGCAGATAGACCACAATCCCCGAGCCGTTCTTGGTCACCTCGGCCATCGAGGCTTCCAGTTGCGGGCCACAATCGCAGCGCCGCGAACCAAAAACGTCACCGGTTAGGCATTCCGAATGCAGCCGAACCATTACCTCTTCGGTTCCCGGATCGCCATAAACGAGCGCGACATGTTCTGCACCTTCGACTCGATCGCGAAAACCGAACGCCTTGAACTCGCCGAACTCGGTCGGTAGGCGGGTCTCGGCCAAGCGCTCCACCTGAGTTTCATGGAGCCGCAAATGGATCTGTAAGTCTTCGATAGAGACGAGCGCCAGATCGTGTTCGTCAGCGAACTCGCGCAGCTCGGGCGCCCGCTTTAGCGTGCCGTCATCGTTCATCACTTCGCCGATGACACCGGCGGGCGTCAGGCCCGCTAGGCGGGCGAAGTCCACGGCTGCTTCGGTGTGGCCGGCGCGTTCAAGAACACCGGCAGGCTTGGCCCGAAGCGGCACAATGTGGCCTGGCTGAACCAACTCGAAC
This sequence comes from Actinomycetes bacterium, assembly GCA_029779385.1. Next base: position 2,266 of record JAKPAQ010000547.1, read on the forward strand.
GGTTCGGTAGCCGAATCGGCCAGGACCCGGCAAGTCCGAGCCCGGTCAGCCGCCGAAATGCCGGTGGTAATCCCGTCACGAGCGTCGATCGAGATCGTGTAGGCCGTGCGCATCATTTCGCGGTTATGCGGAGTCATCAACGGGATCGAAAGCCGGTCGAGAATCTCACCGGTGATCGGCGCGCAAATCAGTCCGCTTGAGTAGCGCACGAGGAAAGCCATCAGCTCAGGAGTTGACTTGGATGCGGCGAAGATGATGTCGCCTTCGTTCTCGCGACTCTCGTCATCGACGACGACGATTGCTTTTCCGGCCGCGATATCGGCGATCGCCCGCTCGATGCTGTCTAGCCGGACGCCGGGATACTGATCGCTCATGTTTGCGATCCTTTCTCGAGCAACCGCTCGACGTACTTGGCAATCACGTCAACCTCTAAGTTGACGCGGTCTCCGGGGTTTCGGGCGCCAAGCACAGTGTCGGCGATCGTGGTGGGGATGAGTGAAACGCTGAACCAGTCGTCGGCGGCTTCAACGACGGTCAGCGACGTGCCGTCGACGGTGATCGAGCCCTTTTCCACCAGGTAGCGACTCAACTTCTGCGGCAAGGTGAACCGAAAAACCTCCCAGTGTTCGCTGGGGGTCCGGTCCAAGACGGTCGCGGTGCCATCGACATGGCCTTGGACAATGTGCCCGCCCATTCGCGCGCCGGCGGCCATTGCCCGCTCCAGGTTGACTTCGTCGCCAGTTTTCAGATCGCCCAAACTGGTGCGCTCTAGGCTCTCGCGCATCACATCGGCGCTAAACGAATCGGCGGTTGGGTCGATGACCGTTAAGCAGCAGCCATTCACCGCGATCGAGTCACCGTGCTTGGCGTCGCTGGTGACCAACGGGCCACGGATCGTCAAGCGAACCGAATCGCCAAGGTCATTCAGCGAAAGCACGGTCCCACGTTCTTCAATCAATCCGGTGAACATCAGTGTTCGCCTCCGGTTCCCATGTCTTCGCGAGGTGCGCGACCAGGCGTGCCGATGATCCGAATGTCAGGACCGATCATGGTCAGATCGTTCAAGTCGATTGGTCGAATGTCGGCGAGGGTGGTCGCCTCGCCCTCAAGCGCAGCGCGGCCCGAACCGAGCATCGCAACCGCGTGATAGCCGATAACGCGGTCGATCAGGCCTTCACCCCAAAAGGCTCCCGCAAGCCTCGGACCACCTTCGAGCCAGACGTGATGGATGCCTTCGGCGTGGAGCAGACTGAGTACCTCGTGCGGGTCGCGGGACCTAATTTGACGAGTCGGCGCGGTTCGGTCAAAGACTCGGTAATAGTCCGGAATATTGGATTCGCCAACTATTACCCGCAGCGGCTGCTGGTCAAACGGCAACGGGAGATCGTTTTCGTCGCGCACCGTCAACCTTGGGTCGTCGGCCAACACCGAGTACGTACCCGCAACGATCGCATCGCATTCGGCCCGAAATTGCTGAACGTCACGGCGGGCGGCCTCACTGGTAATCCATTTGCTTGAGCCGTCTGGCGCGGCGCTCAGTCCGTCCAAGGTGGCCGCGTATTTCCAAGTCACGAACGGGCGCGGGTGGCGATAGCGAAATGCCCACGGTTCGATCAGTGCGTCAGTTTGTTCGACGCAGACGCCGCCTTCAACGTCGATGCCGGCGGCCGAAAGAGCAGCCGCTCCCCCAGCACCTGCTGCCGGGTCAGTCGACCCGAAAACAACTCGGCTGACGCCGGCGTCGATCAGTGCGGTTGTACATGGTCCGGTACGGCCGGTGTGATTGCACGGTTCGAGGGTGACCACAGCTGTCGCGCCACGGGCGCGCTCACCAGCTTGGGAGAGCGCATCGACCTCCGCGTGTGGTGTACCCGCCCCCCGATGGGTGCCAACGGCCAACTGTGTACCGTCGGCGTCCAGCAGGACACAGCCGACCCGAGGATTAGGCAGGGTGCGGCCAGCGGTTGCGGCGGCTTCAAGAGCGCGCGCCATCGCGTCGATCTCAATCTGGTTGGCCACCGAAGAAGTCTACTTGCTCAGTGGCAAGCGGTTACGGCCGTCTGGCGAAGCCGGTCAACCATGTCGCCTGGGTCGGCGGCGCTGTAGACGGCTGAACCAGCCACAAAGGTGTCCGCGCCCGCCTCAGCGCAGCGTTCAATAGTTTCCAGAGAGACGCCGCCATCAACCTGTAGCCAAATGTCGCCGCCAACCTTATCGAGCAAGGCACGAGTGCGGCGAATTTTAGGCAGACACATGTCGAGGAACTTCTGGCCGCCAAAACCTGGCTCAACGGTCATGATCAACACCATGTCCAGTTCAGGCAACAAATCTTCGTAGGGTTCGATCGCAGTGGCCGGTTTGAGCGCCATCGAGGCGCGCGCGCCCTTCGCGCGCAGCTCTCGAGCCAAACGCACTGGCGCCTTGGCCGCCTCGATATGGAAAGTCACGCTAGAGGCACCGGCCTCGACGAACTGCGGTGCCCAGCGATCGGGATCCTCAATCATCAGGTGAGCATCAATGGGTTGGGACGCGGCCTTTGCCAGCGCCTCAATTACCGGTGCGCCAAGCGTCAGGTTCGGCACAAAGTGGTTGTCCATCACGTCCATGTGCAAGAAGTCCGCCGTTGGGATCCGCGCGGCCTCGGCGGCCAGATTGGCGAAATCAGCGTTGAGCAAGCTAGGCGTGATGCGCATGAGGCGAGGGTATCGCTCAGGAGCGACGCAAGATCGCCAGGTACATCGCGTCCGTGCCGTCTAGGTGCGGCCACCAGCGGTATTCAGCCTCCAACGCCAGTTCGGGTCGCTCAGAAAGAACGGCATCGACAACCTCGCGCGTTTCGGCCAGCAGCGGCGAGCAAGTTGCATAGCCGACCACGCCGCCAACTCTGACTAAGTCTGCCGCGTTAGTTAATAGTTGGGTCTGCAGCGCAACAAGTTCTGGCACGTCTTGGGGTTTGCGGCGCCAACGTGCTTCTGGTCGCCGACGCAAGGCGCCCAGTCCGGTACAAGGCGCGTCGAGTAGAACCCGGTCGAAAGACTCATCTTCCCAAGGTCCTTCTCGACCATCGTGCACGGTCAC
>JAKPAQ010000551.1 GCA_029779385.1 Actinomycetes bacterium
TGGCGATCGTGCTCCGGTCCGCATTCATGTTTCCGACGTTGACATCGCAGTTGAGACCTTGGATTGCGGCTGTTTGGACCTTCAGGTCAGCATCGATGGTGTCCAACTTCTTGTTGGTCTCTTTCAGCTCAGCATCGATGTCCCCGAGACTTATATCGTTGCCCCCCAACCCGAGATACCCGAGTGCGGCTTGACCCAAGCCTGTGCCGATCTCAGATCCAATTGCACCGAAGGCAGATTCAAGGCCGGCAGTAACTGCCTTGCCTGCCCAGTCGGAGAGCAGGCTTTCCGACGCAGCGCCTGCCCCGCCGCCCCCGCCGTTGCCCCCCTGCTTTGCGGGCTGATCGACTGAGTTGCTCGTGGCGGCGCATCCCGAAAGAGCGCCCACCGCGATCACTGCGCCAACCAATGGCGCGGCGACGAGCTTCGAACGCCTCGACTTGCGCGTGACGTTGGGGATTCGGGTGGTGGCACTTCGGGAAGTGGGCATCGGGTTCTTCATGGCGGGCAAGTTATTGCGGCCAACGAACTGCATGCCAGCCCAGTGACAAGCCACGACGCATTTGCCACAGGCCAGTTCGGCAACCCGAACCTAATGCGTCACCAGGGTCGCGCGTCGAGCTATTCGGGGGAAGTGGTTGTGCATTCCGGCTCGGTTTGGGGTAACTCCCAGGTCCCATGGGTGGCCGATCAGATCGTTGGTGCGGTCCCCACGGTGACCCACCAAGGGTCGCCGGTTCGGCGGTTGTTCATCACGCCAGGAATGATCTCGATCTTGCCGTCGATGCGTTTCGCATCGGCCGCCGGGAGCACCACCGAGTTGGTTCCGGCTGTCGGTGAAGAGGGGTCGTTGTCGGCGCTGACTTGCGTGAGTAGAACCCCATTCGCATCCCAGATGTTGTAGATCACGACCTGTCCGTCGCCGCTGTAGTTAGGCGTATTCCATGTCAAGGCCAGTGAACCGTCGGCCTTGTTCCACGTCCCGCGGACTCGGTTGACCCGCTGGATCTGGGCGCGGTTCTTCGCGTAGATCATTGCGCGGGCCGGCGTCGCCGAAGCGACCATAGAACCGGAGTCAGTTCCCCGATAGGCGTATGCCTGCATCACCAAGTCGTGCTTCGCCAACGCCACGACCGACGCATGGTCCAAGTACATCGAGGTGCTGTAGACAGACGTGTCTTCGCTGCCTCTGCCGACCCAGGAGTTGTCGACCTCGGTTCCAGTCTTGACGTCTTTGAGCACGAAGTAGATGCCCGAGATGTCTGCGCCGCCAGTTAGCGGTGCACGGGCCGACATCGAATACGTCTCGCCAGTGTCACTCGCATCGCGGTAGACGTTGAGCGCCGATGGTGCCGACAGTGTGGCCACTGGTTCTGCCGACAACGAGTCCGTGGCCGCGCTCTGGCTTGACGTCAGAGTCGTTGCCGTAGCTGGCGTCGTCAGACCCAGTGCCATGACTGTGCAGGTCACGACGATTCCGGAACCGATACTGATGGTGCGAACTTTCATCGAACAACCTCCGGCGTCAGTCCTAGCTGACGGTGACGACGACGCTGTCGGACTGGTAGGCGTTACCGATTCGCAGGAAGTACGTGCCGGTCATTCCGGGCTCGTAGTAGAACTTGGTGACCGAACCCTTCTTCACGGGGATCGGATGGATGTTCGGGGCGGGAACGCCGTTCTGGTAGAGAACCGCATTGGCAGTGATCGGAGCGGTCGTGCTGAAGATGACCTTCTTGCCAGGGGCAACGGTCGACTTGTTGGCCGTGAGCGTGAACTTTGAGGTGGACACGTTGCTAGCAGTCACCGAGGTGACAGCACCTTCTTGTGCGGGGGTGGCGGCAAATGCTGCGACGGGAACAATGCTCATCGACAGTCCGAGAGCGATTGCTGCGGCGGCAGTCCGAGTCTTCATTGAGGCGACCTTTCGAGCGCTTCGCCAACGGTCCTTGTGACCGGGGGCCTACACCAACGCTCTGCCCACCAATTGCCGGGCTAACCCTGCTACCCACGAGTAACTTATTCGTGTGCCCCTGCGCGTGGCAGCGTTACGCGAAACACTGCGCCATGGCCCAATCCTTCGCTTTGTGCGATGAGTGTTCCACCGTGGTCGATGATGATCGCGCGAGCGATCGTGAGCCCCAGCCCACTGCCCTCGCCGTCGTTGCGTCGTGACGCGTCGGCTCGATGAAATCGGTCGAAGACGGCATCGAGTTGGTCTGACGCAATCCCATCGCCAGTGTCGCTCACGCTAATGGTGACCTCCGCTGCAGTGTGTTCGCAGCTCACATCCACCGAACCCCCTTCGGGGGTATGGCGGAGTGCGTTGTCG
>JAKPAQ010000613.1 GCA_029779385.1 Actinomycetes bacterium
AGCAGTTCCAGGTGAAGCCAAGCGAGCTCACCAAAGAGGAAACGTCGATTCGCTACAACATCGACGCCACCCGCAGCGCCTACGCGCTGAACAACGCCAAGGTGTCGGAATACAACGCGAGTAAGACGCCGGACCGGGCCGTTCTGGCATCGCAGACGGGAACATTGGACAGTATCCGCATCGTCGACCCAGCGGTGGTGTCGCCGACGTTCCGAGCGCTCCAGCAGAACTTCGGGTTCTACTCGTTCCCCGACACCCTCGATATCGACCGTTACATCCTCGACAGCAAGCAGCGCGGTGCGGTCGTTTCGGTTCGTGATCTCAACCTTGACGGGGTCCCGGACGGTCAGCGCAACTGGGCTAACGACCACCTCGTCTACACCCACGGCTACGGGTTTGTGGCCGCCTACGACAACGCGAAGTCGCCCAACGGTGAGCCGGTCTTCTTTGAAGCGGACATCCCGCCGAAGGGTGCGCTTCAGATCGACCAGCCGCGCGTCTACTTCGGTGAGGACTCCCCGGAGTACTCGATTGTGGGTGGCAATCCGGATGACGGCACCGCCCGCGAGTTGGACTACCCGGACGACACTGCGCCGAACCGGCAGCGCAACAACACCTACGACGGAACGGGCGGTGTCCCCGTCGGCTCACCGCTGAACCGTGCTCTGTTCGCGATCAAGTACCAAGAGCCCAACATCATGTTGTCGAACCTGATCAACGATCAGTCGCGCATCATGTGGGATCGGGATCCGAAGACGGTCGTCGGCAAGGTTGCGCCGTGGTTGCGTCTCGACAACGACCCGTACCCCGTGGTGGTCGGCGGGCGCATCAAGTGGATCGTGGACGGCTACACGACGTCGAACTCCTACCCGTTCTCGTCGCGGGTGACCCTCAACGAGGCGATCAGCGATTCGACGTTGACCCGCACCGGTCCGAACCTGCCGAAGGATCAGATCAACTACATCCGCAACTCCGTGAAGGCCGTTGTTGATGCGTACGACGGCACGGTCAACCTGTACGGCTGGGACGAGTCGGATCCGGTGCTTAAGACCTGGGAGAAG
>JAKPAQ010000615.1 GCA_029779385.1 Actinomycetes bacterium
TGTCTGATAGAGCGGTGGAGGCGAGCGTCGGTGCGCTGATGAGCCCCAGGTTTGATAGTGCCGTGAGGACAGCGCCGGATGGTTGCACAATCGGCGTCGAGTTGTAGAAGGCGAGTTTCTGTTTCGTCGCCGTGCCGATCTTTGTGCCCGTGGTTGTGCCCAGGACAATGTTTACGTCGGACAGGGTTTGCGCGCCCGTAAACGTATTCGCGCCGAGGGTCGCCGCTGTGCCCGTGATCTTGCTCGGGCTTAGCGTGCTGGCGATCATGGCGTCCACGATCGACGCTGCCGATGGTGTGCGGGTGTCCGTCAAACGTGCGTCGTTGCCCAAGATGACATTGCTTGCGCCGGTGCCCGTGTTGGCGACTGCTGCGGTGCCGAGGCCGAGATTCGTCCTAGCCGTGGGCAGATCCGCTAACCCTGCGAGGTTCCCGGCTTTGGTGAGGTAGTCGGTGGCCGTGGCCGTTGCCATCGTCCCGAGGCCCAGGTTCGTCCGCGCCGTTGATGCGCTGGCGAGGTCGCTCAAGTTGTTGGCTTTGAGTGCTGCGCCCGCTGCCGTCGTCGTCACTGAATCGACGCCCGCCGCTAGGGCGTTGCAGTAGGCGACAAAGTTGGCATAGCCGCCGATGGCCTCATTAGCGCGCGTGCCCGCCGCAATGGTTGGAAACGTCATCATGCCCCCGTCATTGTTGCTACTGCTGCGCTGGCCTTACTCATGGCCGCGCCGGTCGTCGTGGCGTACGTCATCACGCCCGGCCCGCTCACTGATCCGTCTAATGTCCATGCGCCATCAAGGGCTTGGGGACCGTCAAGCGCGGCGCTTGGTGAAGCCTGGAACACGCCAAGACCCATCGCGCCCACGTCAGACCCAGTCCGCCAGGACGCTCGCGGTTCCACCGACACGTAGCCGCCGCATGGTGGAGGTGGTGTCAGGTTTGATGCAGAACGTTTCGGTGATCGCAGCGCCGTCGCCGTCCGCGCTGATCGAGAACCACAACGGGTCAGGATGCTCCGGGACCGCGATCTCGAACAGCGCCGACGACGGTTCAGTGATCGTGCAGGTCGTGCCCGACGTTTGAGTGAGCGTGACAACACCAGTCGAAGCGCTCGCGTCGACGCGGTAAATGTTGGCCGCGTCGTATTGCAGGTCCGACAGGCCGAGCGCGGGACCAAGCAACACCTCGGTGTCGTCCTGGGCAACATCGTCAAAGTAGTACGTCTCGGTTGATGCGACAGCTGTCAACTTCCCCCAACGGAAACCGTTGAAGTCTGTCGTTCCCTGGTTCGCGGTCGTCGTCAGATACGTGTCAAGCGCCGTCGTGGAGTCGCCAGCGAAGTATTTGAACTCGATGGTTCCATCTGACGTTGACGCGCCATGCTTGTAGCGGATCTCTAGCCGGTAAACAGTGTCAACCGCGAGCGCTGCCGTCGTTATGAACTGGATCGTTCCCACGTCAGTGATGTTCAGCTTGCGGTCGGTGCGAAGCTGGATTCCGCCACCCGATCCGGTGTTACGAATCTGCACAATGGCGACCGTCGCAGAGGGTGCAGCCGGAAAGCGGAAGTAGCAGCGGAACGTCTTAGCGGCGCTCGCCGTAACCAGTGAACCGCCGACCGTGGAGTCCCAACCGAGGATCGCCGTGTTCCCAGACGTGCCCTCACACTTGAACGAGGTCGAACCGGAGTGCGCCCACGTGTTCGAGTACTGCCGTGTGCCGCTCGATGAGATGTCGAGCGCGCTGCCCGCGCCGTTGTCGTCGGAGTTCGCGAGAGTGACTGATGTGCCGCTCGACGCGCCTTCTGCATTGTTGGAGACGAAAGTCATGTCACCCTCATATCAGAGCTGGTAGGCCGGTGTTGTCGTAGACGTTGCCGGTGATCGTCGCCATCGCTTTGGTCGCTGAATCGATCAAACCTGCGCGCCCGGTGATCCACGTAGACGCCGGTGAGAACCTGTTATTCGTGATCGTCACG
>JAKPAQ010000623.1 GCA_029779385.1 Actinomycetes bacterium
GTTCGCGCTTCTTCTGCAGGACGAACTCATCGACGTAAGCCACTTCGGTTTCGAGCGAGGCGAGCCAAGCGTAGATCGCGTCGTCCCACGAGATGAAGAAGCGTGGGTCCGGCAATCCGATTCGGCGAACGACGTCGGCGTGAACGAGCATCCCCTCGAATGTGCCCGAGTTCGTCAGCGCGAAACCGTCGGTGTTGAACGTCTTGACTGAGTAGGGAAGTGGCACGCCGAGGAACTGGTTGAACTTCGCCTGCCAGTAGAACGGGGTTCCGTCGACATCGAACCGGCGACCATGGATCACCTTGAACCGGTCCATCCACGGCGCAAACCGCTCGAGGGCATCGGGCAAGATCTCGACGTCGTCGTCCATCAGCCAGACCCATTCGGCGCCCAGTTCGAGCGCCACCCGAGTGCCTTCGCTAAAACCGCCAGCGCCGCCGGTATTGGTTTCCATCAGGTGGTTTACCAAGACATCGGGGCCAAAAACCGACTCCCAACGAGTGATCACTTCTTGGGTGTCGTCGGTGCTGGCGTTGTCGATTACGACGATCTTTTCGGCACTAACCGACATTTGCGAGGCACTGCGCAATAGGTCGTCAAGCAGGGCAGACCGGTTGAAGGTCACGATAGCTATCGCCAGCGGCGTAGTAGAACTCACCGCCCTAGGTTATCTGGCGTTGCTGAGTCTGCTGGCTAGTGCCAGTGCGGTCAGCGATATTGGGCGCGTTCTTCGGTGGAGCGCGCAACCAGTGCGGTGACTGCATCGCGGAACGAAGCCAACGAGCGCTTCTCGACCGGGCCAAGCAAATAGGTCGCGAGCCTCGACCGGTATTCGGCCAGTTGGTCGGGGCCAGCACCGGTGACGACGTCGATGAAGCCGTCAAACTGGTGGTTTTGGCGATCAAAGATCGTCGCCGCAGCACTCGACGGGTAGGCCTCGCGGAAGTCGCGAGTATCCAACTCGGTGTGGTTGAAGACCGCGTATGGTTTCTCGCTGGCCAACCAATCGCTGAGCACACTGGAAATGTCGGAAATCAGCGCAGTCGATTGGTTCATCCAACCGGGCAGGGACCCACCAGAGACCACCCGATGGTCGATTCCAAAATCGGCGCTTGCGGCATCGAGCAGGTTCTTGATTTGGGTGTGGGCAGCCCGGTATTTCGCGTCGCGTTGGCCGGTGAACGGGTGTGGTTTGTAGATGATTCGAACGGCCCGACTGGCGATTAGGTCGGCGATGATCTGAGGCCCAACTGCACGCAGCGAGGAGTATTCCTGAAGTTGGTTCACTCCCTCCCAAGTGGGTGCGTACAGGACGGTGGGCAGGGGTTCTTCGCCCACTCGTGGAGTCTCTTCGATCTGGTGGACCTGCGGGCGACCGACAAACCGGTACGACGATTCGGCGATATTCATGCCGGAGTTGCGATACCGATCCGCGCCGGCCTCGCCAGCGACCCAAAGTTCGTCGTAGACCTTGGAGAAGGGATTGTTTGACGCGCTCTTGTCGCTGTCGCCATGACCGATAAATGCACTCATGATCGTCGGCAGGCGCAGTAGGTGAATGTTGTTGCCCGTATTTGATGGGTACAACGCCACCTTGGCTGCCGCAAAATCGAGCATGAGCAGTTCGCTGGGGGCAGGCAGTGACAACGTGGGCAGCGCAGTCTTTGCCATCTTCTCGAACAGCGGGTGATCGCGAAGCAGGATCAGGACGCGCTGGTCGAGCGCTTCGAGTGCTTCAAGCCACGTGTTGATTTGGTAGGCGGCGGTGTCCGGGCCAGAAAGGTGGACGATCACTTCCGGTTGGTAGTCGTCCAAGAACTGCTGCACGGTGCGCAGTTGCGGAGTGAAACCAGTAGCTCGCTTTGCCGACCGCATCCGCCAACTCGTCAAGGCATCAGGGATCGTTCCCCAAGCGAGCGCAACAACACCTAGCGCACCAAGTGCCAGGACCAGCCACCAAGGCGCACCAAAGAGAGCAGGGATCAGGGCCACCGCTTGTGCAGAGGTGCTTAGTAGCGGTCTGGCAGGGGCCCCCTCGCCAATGTAGGTATCGCCTGGAATGTGTCGAGTTCGCATGGGTTTTAGCGGACCGAGCCGGCGATATTCGGCGTGGAGTGCTCGACCGCAGAGCAACACAACGATCGCTAAGGAAACCGCGATGAAGGTTGCGCGAGCTGACGGGCCGGCAAACGAAGTTGCGGCGAGCACTGCTGCGGTCACCCGCAAACTGAACCGAAGTGGCGGACCGGCCGAGGCTTGACGAAGCAAGGTTGCCGCCGAGGTGGCGCGCTTCTCTAGGCCCCACTCGGCCAAAACTGAGATGGTTAGCGCGATTGCCGCGGCCAGATCCAGGTCGACCAAGGCGAAAACAATCGCCAAGGCGAGAGTTCCTTCTACGCCAAGCAGCCAAGCAAGGTCGCTTGAGCGGCCAAGTCGCCCAGTTAGGGCTCGCAACGAACTCGCCGGGTTTGCCATGGCGGCAATCTACCGGGTCAACTCGGTGCTAACGTCGAGCCGTGCCAGGGCGCCGCCGCTTTCGTCTTCCGGCAGTGATCGCCCACCCGGTGCGATTGCTGCCGTTGACCTTTCTTGCGTTGATCCTGATCGGCACGGTGGCACTCATGCTGCCGGTTGCTCGTCGCGGCGATTACACGCCGGGGTTCATGGAGGCGTTCTTTACCGCGACTTCGGCGATCACGGTTACCGGATTATCTACCGTCGATACCGGCACCTATTGGTCTTCAGTCGGGCACCTGATCATCATGATTCTGGTCGAGGTTGGCGGTATTGGAATCATTGGACTGGCTACGGTTCTGGGGCTCTTCGTCGGCGGTCGGTTGGGGCTGCGAACCCAGTTGGTTGCCCAAGCCGAAACTCATGTGGTGAGTATTGGAGACGTGCGGCCGCTGTTCAAACGAGTCACCTTGACCATGCTGGCCTTTCAGTCGGTGACTGCCGTGATCTTGATGGTGCGATATCGCACCGAATACTTCGACACTTGGGCTTATGCGGCCTGGCACGGCATCTTCGACGCGGTGATGGCGTTCAACAACGCGGGTTTCTCCTTGCACCCCGACAGCCTTGCCAGTTACGCGGGCGACTATGCGGTGATCTTGCCGATTTCGGTGGCGGTATTTGCCGGCGGTGTCGGTTTTCCGGTTTTGGCTGAGTTGTACTCAAATTGGCGTCGGCCAAAAATGTGGACGATTCACACGCGGCTGACCGTCTGGGGATCGCTTGGACTGTTGGTCTTCTCGGCACTCATGTTCGTCGGAGTCGAATGGAACAACATGGCGACCATCGGTGAACTCTCGGTTGTTGACAAGTTCGTCACCGGTGTCGAGGCCGGCATCATGCCCCGCTCTGGTGGCTTGCAGAGCTTCGACTGGGGACTGGTCAGACCCGAAACTTTGGCGCTGACGATCATGATGATGTTCATCGGCGCGGGCAGCGCAAGTACGGCCGGCGGCATCAAGGTGACCACGTTCTTTCTGTTGGCCTACGTGATCTTGGCTGAGGTTCGCGGCGACGAACAGGTCAGGATTGGCGCTCGGGCGATTAGTTCGCGCACCATCCGGACCGCGTTGAGTATTGCGCTGATTGCGATCGCCTTGGTCTCGGCTGGCGGATTCGCCCTGACCTTGCTGAGCGACAACGAGTTCCAGAACTCACTGTTTGAGTCCGCGTCTGCTTTCGGCACAGTCGGCCTGACTACCGGAATGACTCCACACCTAAATACCCCATCGCAAATTGTGGTGATCGTCTTGATGTTCATCGGCCGAGTAGGCACGATTACGGCAGCGTCTGCTTTTGCGCTACGCCGGCGTCAACCGCGATACCACCTTCCCGAGGAGCAACCGATCATTGGCTAAGCACGAAAGTTCCCAGAACGCGCCGGTCCTGGTGGTCGGTTTGGGCCGGTTTGGCTCTGCCGTAGCAAAGTCGTTGATCCGCCTCGGCCATGACGTCCTTGGTGTTGACGAAGACATTGCGCTGGTCCAACGCTATGCGAGCGATTTCACGCATGTTGTCGCTGCTGACACCACCGACAGTGAGGCGTTGCAGCAGATCGGTGCGGACCAGTTCGACCGGGCTGTCGTCGGCATCGGTACCGACGTTGAGGCCAGCGTGTTGACCGTGCTCAGTCTGGTCGAGTTGGGCGTGAGTGAAGTTTGGGCTAAAGCGATCAATGCCAAGCACGCTCGAATCCTCGAACGTGTTGGTGCCACCCATGTCGTTCGTCCCGAATCGGCGATGGGCGAGCGGGTCGCCCATATGGTCACCGGCGCGATGATCGACTACATCGAGTTCGATGACGGTTTCTCGATCGCCAGAACTCGCGCCCCGAAGGTGGCAGTCGGTCGAACGCTGGCCGAATCTCAACTGCGTGCCGCCTACGGCGTGACCGTGGTGGGGGTCAAGCGTCGGGGTGAGGACTTCACCTATGCGCGTCCCGAAACCGGGATTGAAGCGACCGACGAGTTGATCGTTTCTGGTCCGACCCGCAAGGTCGAATCGTTCTGCGCGCTGTCCAACGCGTAACCTTGACCGGTGACGAACGAGGAACTTTCCACCCACCGGTACACCAGCGAGTTGGCTGGCCGCATCGAAACGAAGTGGCAGGACAAGTGGGAGGCCGACGGCACCTTCGACGCGCCCAACCCGACCGGTGATCTGGCCGGTGAGTTGCCACGCGGCTCCAAGTACTTCCTGATGGACATGTTCCCGTATCCGTCCGGGGCTGGATTGCACGTTGGGCATCCGCTCGGCTACATCGCCACCGATGTTGTCGGCCGTTTCCGCCGGATGCAGGGCGATAACGTCTTGCACGCGTTAGGTTATGACGCCTTTGGTCTGCCGGCGGAGATTTATGCGGTCCAAACGGGTCGCCATCCGCGTGAAACGACGTTGGAGAACATCACCAATATGCGTCGCCAATTGCGACGGTTGGGCTTGGGTCACGACAACCGGCGCTCCTTTGCCACGATCGACCCGGACTTCGTTCGCTGGACGCAGTGGATTTTCTTGCAGATTTTCAACTCCTGGTACGACCCGGAACTAGGTCAGGCTCGCCCGATCGCCGAGTTGATCGAGAAGTTGGGCACGAGCGAACCGGCGGTAATCGACGAGTACCGCTTGGCCTATGTCAGCGACTCGCCAGTGAACTGGTGCCCGGGCCTTGGCACGGTTTTGTCGAACGAAGAAGTTACCGCCGAGGGCAAGAGCGAGCGCGGGAACTTCCCGGTATTCAAACGGAACCTACGCCAGTGGCAGATGCGGATCACGGCCTACGCGGACCGATTGATCGACGATCTTGACCGGGTCGACTGGCCAGAACCGGTCAAGTTGATGCAGCGAAACTGGATCGGCCGTTCCACCGGCGCTCAGGTTCGGTTCGCCTCGCCAGCCGGTCCGATCGAAGTTTTCACCACCCGCCCGGACACGCTATTTGGCTCGACGTACATGGTGCTTTCGCCAGAACACCCACTCGTCGACGAGTTGGCCGCCGCCACCTGGCCAGAAAACACCGACGCTCGCTGGACCGGCGGCGCCCAAACGCCAACTGAGGCAATCGCCGCCTACCGGCGCGAGGCGGCGGCCAAGACCGACGTCGAACGGCAAGAGAACCGGGAAAAGACTGGTGTTTTCATCGGCGCCTACGCCACCAACCCGGTCACCGGTGCCGAACTGCCGGTGTTCATCGCCGACTACGTGTTGATGGGATATGGCACCGGCGCGATCATGGCGGTCCCGGCACACGACGAGCGTGACTTCGAGTTCGCGACTGCGTTCGCGCTGGCCATCACCCCGGTGGTTTCGATGCCTGAGGATGCCCAACTGCCGTGGACGGGCGATGGCATTGCGATCAACTCGGAAAACACCGCCACGTTTGACGACGGTGTCAGCCTCAATGGGCTGGGGGTGGCAGAGGCGAAGCAGACGATCATCGATTGGTTGGCCGAACGCGGTGACGGTGAGGGAACCACGACTTATCGCCTGCGAGATTGGCTGTTTAGCCGTCAGCGGTATTGGGGCGAACCGTTCCCGATCGTCTACGACGAGGCCGGCACGGCAATCGCCTTGCCCGAGTCGATGCTGCCGGTAGAGCTTCCCGAAGTGCCCGACTACACCCCGCGCACTTTTGAGCCCGACGACGTCACCAGCGAACCCGAGCCGCCGTTGGGTCGTTCACTCGACTGGGTAAACGTGACCCTCGACTTGGGTGACGGGCCAAAGCAGTACCGCCGCGAGACCAACACGATGCCTAACTGGGCTGGTTCTTCGTGGTACGAACTGCGCTACACCGACCCCAACAACGACGCCGCGCTCACCGATCCGGTGAACGAAAAGTATTGGCTGGGGCCGAAAAACCCGGGAGAGACTGGCGGCGTCGACCTTTACGTCGGAGGCGTTGAGCATGCGGTTTTGCACCTGCTCTACGCCCGGTTCTGGCACAAGGTCCTGTTCGATCTCGGCCACGTTTCCAGCGAGGAACCGTTCCACCGCCTGTTCAATCAGGGCTACATTCAGGCCTACGCCTATACCGACGCTCGCGGCACCTATGTGCCCGCCGATCAGGTCGTCGAGGTTGACGGTCAGTTCCTGCTCGACGGTGAACCGGTCAACCGCGAATACGGCAAGATGGGCAAGTCGCTCAAGAACGTGGTCACCCCCGACGAGATGTATTCCGAATACGGGGCCGACACCTTCCGCGTCTACGAGATGAGCATGGGTCCGCTCGATGTTTCGCGGCCGTGGGAAACTCGCGCAGTCGTTGGCTCGCAACGGTTCTTGCAGCGGGTATGGCGCTTGGTGGTTGATGAAGAGACCGGCCAGACCATCGTTGACGATTCGGTTCCCGACACGGGCGCGCTTCGGGCCTTGCACCAGGCGATCGCGGGGGTCACCGAGGAAATGGGTGAACTGCGGTTCAACACCGCCATCGCCAAACTAATCGAGCTGACGAACTACCTGACGAAGGAATCGATTCACGCTGCTGCGGTGATCGAGCCGTTGACTGTCATGTTGGCTCCGTTCGCCCCGCACTTGGCCGAGGAGATTTGGGCCAAACTCGGCCACACCGAGACGATCACCTACGCCACCTATCCGACCGCTGACCCGCAGTTCTTGGTCGAGGACCTGGTCACCTGCGTCGTTCAGGTTCAGGGCAAGGTGCGTGGCCGACTCGAAGTGCCAGCAGACGTCAGTGACGAGGCGTTGACCGAGTTGGCGCTGGCTGAACCAAATGTGGCCCGCACGATCGGTGACAGCCCAGTTCGCAAGGTGATTGTTCGCGCCCCGAAGCTGGTCAGCGTAGTCATCTAACCGTTGGCACAAAAGCAAGAGCCGGGCCGGCCGATCCACTCGATCGGCCGGCCCGGCTTTTTGATTCAGACGCGCTCTGAGGCGATCTCGCTACCGGGTCGGGCGTAGACGCCCCACGCGACCACCAGCATCACGAGGTACGTTCCGGCGAAGATCCAAAGCCCGCCTTCGATGCCGAACGAGGCGAACGTTCGTGGCACGAAGAACGACCCGAGGGCTCCGACTGCGCCGGCGATGCCGATGCAACCGGCGGCCGCCCGATGGCCAAGTTCTCGCTTTTGCGTGGTGTCGGCCCCGATTTGGAAGGTGATCGGGATCATCCGATAGACCGAGCCGTTGCCGATCCCAGCGGCGGCAAACAACACGAGGAAAAGAGCCAGGAACACCGGGAAACTTGCAGTCGCGTAGGTGAACACCAAGCCGGTGACGCCGGCAGCCATGACTGCGTAGGAAGCCATCGTCACCCAGGTGCCACCGAGGCGGTCTGCCAACGCTCCACCAAGAGGCCGCGAAAGCGCACCGGTGACCGCACCCACGAACGCCAACTGGATCGGCACGTCTGGGTGCATCGTTTTCATCAGCGTCGGGAACGTCAACGAGAAGCCCAAGAATGAGCCGAAGGTGCCGATGTAGAGGAACGACAGGATCCAGGTGTGGGGGTTGCGCACCGCGAAGGCGTAGCTCTTCAGGTCAGAGTGCGCATTCGACAGGTTGTGCATCACCAAGAACGCGGCCAGCGCTGACAGGATCGCCGCCGGGATGAAGATCAGCCCGGCGCGATCAAGCGCGATGCCCGCGCCGGTGGTGATGATCAGGGGCACGATGAGTTGGACGATTCCGGTGCCAAGGTTGCCGCCGGCGGCGTTGATTCCAAGCGCTTTGCCCTTCTCGGCCTGGGGATAGAAGAACGAAATGTTGACCATCGAAGAGGCGAAGTTTCCGCCGCCGAATCCGGCCAGCGAGGCGACCAGCAGCATCATCGCGAAAGACGTGTCGGGGTTGCTGACGGCCCAAGCCAAACTGATGCCAGGAATGAGAAGTAACAGCGAAGAAATGACTGTCCAGTTCCGGCCACCGAATATCGGCACCATGAAGGTATAGACGATTCGCATGGCCGCACCGGCAAGTCCGGGCACTGCGATCAACCAGTAGAGCTGGTCGGTGGTGTACTCAAATCCGGCGGCCGGCAGGTTCGGTACGACGATGCTCCAGACGCCGAGCATCATGAAGCCGAAAAATTCGGCGAACACCGAAACGGTCAGGTTGCGGTTGGCGATCGGCTTGCCTTCTGCCTGCCATTGCTGTTCGTTTTCGGGATCCCAGCCGTCGATCCAGCGACCAGGTCGATGGGCCAGCGTGCTGGTGGTGGGTCGGGAATGGCTTGGTTCGGGCTGTACGTCTACGGGCAGTGACGAGGTCATCGGGCCTCCAGTGACTTGACAGGACGGGATGTGACGAACCTAGAAAGCCCTCGTTTCGCCGGTGGTCTCTGCTGGGTAACCGAACTGGAACGAAGTGCTCACAGTGCTACAGGCCGGTCTGTAACCGAAACGTGCCTTAGACGTTACGCAGAGCGAGCGGTCACGAAATCTAGGCCAGCGAGGCTGTATTTATGAACCGCAAGAAGCTTGTTGTAGCCGGCGCTGGCATGGTGGCACGTCGACTGGTCGAAGCACTGGTCGAGCGTGGCGCCACCGAGTCGTGGGACATTGACGTGTACGGCGAGGAAAGCCGGCCGCCGTATGACCGAGTCGCGCTTACCTCCTTCTTCACCGTGCCCGACCCAGACGATCTGCTTCTAGGCGATCAGGATCTGTGGCACACCCCAGGGGTTCGGTTGCACCGAAACGCCCGCGTCACCCAGATCAACCGGGACGCCAAGACCGTTTCGGTCCTAGGCCGCGAGGTCGAGTACGACGAGCTGGTCTTGGCTACCGGTTCCTACGCGACGGTTCCGCCGGTTGACGGCTCAGATCTGCCGGGCTGTTTCGTTTACCGCACCGTTGATGACGTGGCCGAACTTCGGGCGTGGGTAACCGACCGTACTCGCCAACTAGGCCGACCGTTGCACGGTGCCGTTATCGGTGGCGGCCTGTTGGGACTAGAAGCCGCCGGCGCCTTGCGCGAACTTGGCGCTGGGTGCACGGTGGTGGAGTTCGCCGACCACCTAATGCCGGTTCAGGTCGATCCGGGCGGAGGCGAGGCGCTTCGTCGCCTGATCGAAGGTCTTGGTGTCGACGTTCGCACCTCCACCGCGACTAAGGCTTTGCGTAATGGCCGCGGCACCCGCAAGGTCGGCAAAATGATTTTTGCCGACGGTGACTCGGTACCCGCCGACGTGGTTGTCTTCGCGACCGGCGTTCGGCCGCGCGACGAACTTGCGAAGGACGCCGGTCTTGACGTTCACCCCCGCGGCGGCGTCATGGCGGAGCCGGACTGTCGGACCAGCGACGAAAACATCTGGGCAATCGGCGAAGTGGCGTGCATCGCGGATCGCGTTTGGGGTCTGGTCGGGCCCGGCTACACGATGGCCGAGGTGGTCGCCGACCGGCTGCTGGGCGGGAGCGCCGAGTTCACGGGAGCGGACCTGTCGACGAAACTCAAGTTGCTCGGCGTCGACGTTGCCAGTTTCGGTGACGCTTTCGCCACTGAAGGCGGCAGCTTGGAAGTCGTTTATGCCGATCCGCTCGCTGGTATCTACAAGAAGCTGGTGATGAGCGACGACGCCTCGACCTTGCTCGGTGGAGTGCTCGTTGGTGACGCCTCGGCCTACACGAACCTTCGTCCGATGGTCGGCAACGCACTTGGTAGCGACCCGTCGGCTTGGCTTATGCCCGAGGGCATGGAACCGCCAACAACAGGGGCGCTGCCCGACGAGGCGGTGGTTTGTTCCTGCAACAACGTCACCGCCGGCGCGATTCGCTGCTCGATCACCGATGAGGGTTGCACCGACTTGGCCGGGGTCAAAGCCTGCACAAAAGCCGGCACGAGTTGTGGCTCTTGCGTGCCGCTGGTCAAGCAGATCCTCGGGGTTGAGTTGGCTGCCCAAGGCATCGAAGTCAGCAACGCCTTGTGCGAACACTTCGGTCTGAGCCGGCGCGAACTCTACGAAGTCGTTGCCCTAGCCGGCATCACAACGTTCAGCGAACTGATTGCTCAACATGGTCGCGGCGACGGTTGCGATATCTGCCGCCCGGTAGCG
This sequence comes from Actinomycetes bacterium, assembly GCA_029779385.1. The sequence goes on from JAKPAQ010000623.1 coordinate 10,529, forward strand.
GCGTCGATCCTGTCCTCGCTTGGTCTTGGCCACGTGATGGATCGCGAAAACGCCAGGCTCCAAGACACCAACGACCACGTCATGGCGAACATGCAAAAGGACGGCACCTACTCGGTCGTCCCACGCATTCCAGGCGGCGAAATCACTCCCGAAGGGCTGATCGTGATCGGTGAAGTGGCCGCAGAATTTGGTCTCTACACCAAAATCACCGGCGGTCAGCGAATCGACCTTTTCGGTGCTCGAATCGATCAACTGCCGGCCATTTGGAAGCGGCTTGTCGATGCTGGTTTCGAGTCTGGCCACGCCTACGGCAAGAGCCTTCGCACGGTCAAATCTTGTGTCGGTGAAACTTGGTGTCGCTTCGGTGTCGGCGATTCGGTTGGCCTGGCGATCGCGCTCGAGTTGCGCTATCGCGGCTTGCGCTCGCCGCACAAGATCAAGTTCGGCGTCTCGGGCTGTGCCCGCGAATGTGCCGAGGCGCGCGGCAAGGACGTCGGCGTGATCGCCACCGACAACGGCTGGAACATGTATGTCGGCGGCAACGGCGGGTTCACCCCGCGTCACGCTCAACTCTTCGCCGAGGACCTGAGCACCGAGGAACTCGTTCAAGCCATCGACCGCTTCTTGCTCTACTACGTTCGCACCGCAGACCGGCTTCAGCGGACCGCACCGTGGATCGAAAGCATCGAGGGCGGGCTCGAACACGTCCAACAAGTGGTGTTACAGGACTCACTGTCCATCGGAGCTGAATTGGACGCCCAGATCCAAGCTCACGTGGAAAACTATTCAGATGAATGGGCCGATGCACTAAACGACCCAGAGAAGCTGGCCCAGTTCGGGTCTTTCGTGAATGCACCCGAGGCCGGCGATCCGGACCTCAACTACGTGATCGAGCGCGGGCAGCGTCGCCCGGCCGAACCGGTCGTGATCTCCGGAGACAAACTCTGGATCCGCAATCAAGAAGAGGCCAAATCATGAGTGCTGCCTTGACCGATCAACAGGCGACGTCTGCCGACCCAGACGCTTGGCTGCCCGTTTGTACCCTGGATCGGCTCTGGATCGACCGGGGTGCGGCCGCCCTAGTCAACGATGAGCAGGTGGCAGTGTTCCGGCTTTCTGGCGGTGAAGTTTGTGCCGTTGGCCACCGGGACCCGTTCACCGGCGCGAATGTGATCGCTCGTGGCCTGGTCGGTAGTCGGGCCGGTACGCCGGTCGTGATTTCGCCGCTGCACAAGCAGGCATTCGATTTGCGCACCGGCGTTTGCCTTGACGACCCCGAAGTTGGTCTTGGGCATTGGGACGTCAAGGTTGAAGACGAAGTCGTGTGGCTGCGTCGGAGCGCCGCGTGATTCCTGCTGGCCCCGTGCTGGCCGGCACTCGAATATTGGTCACCGCCCAACGGCGGTCGACCGATCTGGCGAGCGCGCTGGTTCGGCGTGGGGGACAGGTGCATGTCGCCTCGACTCTTGGCGTGGAGTCTCATATCGACGAGGAATCGCTTGTCGCCAGAACTCAAGAACTCATTGCGAATCCGCCCGAAATCGTCGTAATCACCACTGGAATTGGCTTTCGCGGCTGGTTGGAGGCGGCCGAAGCCGTCGGCCTGCTCGAGCAGTTGCTGCAGGTACTAGGCGACGCCCGGATCGTTGCTCGTGGGCCGAAGGCGCGCGGCGCAATCCAAGCCGCTGGTCTAGTTGCCGACTGGGTGGCCGAGTCCGAAACCTCCAAAGAGATGGCCTAATATCTAGT
>JAKPAQ010000637.1 GCA_029779385.1 Actinomycetes bacterium
ACGCCAAGCAATCCGGTCCGGTTCGTTACGGCGTCCAGCTTGTTCGACGGCCACGACGCAAGCATCAACATCATGCGGCGAATCCTGCAGAGCCAAGGCGTCGAGGTAATCCATCTAGGTCACAATCGCTCCGTTGCCGAAGTCGTCGATGCGGCAATCGATGAGGACGTGCAGGGTGTCGCGGTTAGTTCCTACCAGGGCGGACACGTCGAGTACTTCGAGTACTTGGTTCAACTTCTTGCCGAACGCGGCGCCTCCCATGTGAAGGTATTTGGCGGCGGTGGCGGAGTTATCGTGCCCGCTGAAATCACCCGGCTTGCTGAGTCTGGAGTGAAGATCTTCAGCCCGCAAGATGGCCAGAAACTCGGCTTGGCCCAAATGATCAACGAACTGGTCGAACTCACCGATTTTGACTTGCTCGCTACTGGTTTGCCGCCGGCAGATTCCGTACTGGCCGGGGAGCGACAGGGGGTCGCCCGGGCAGTTACGGCCGCCGAACAGGGCCGCCTTACCCCAGAACTGACCGACGCGATCGAGCTCGCGGCAGCTAATTCTTCGGCCCTAGTGCTCGGCATTACCGGCACTGGCGGATCTGGCAAGAGTTCGCTGACCGACGAACTCGTTCGACGATTCCGGACCGACCAACAAGACAAACTTCGAATCGCAGTGGTGGCGATTGACCCAACTCGTCGCAAGAGTGGCGGCGCGCTGCTGGGCGATCGGATCCGAATGAACTCCCTCGGTGAACCGATCACGTTCCGGTCGCTCGCGACCCGCGGAAACCAAGAGATTCCGTCCGGGCTGGCGGACGTAATCGCGGTGCTAAAGGCCGCCGGCAACGACTTGGTGATCGTGGAAACGCCCGGTATCGGCCAAGGCGACGCGGGAATCTTGCCCTACGTTGACAAGTCGCTCTATGTGATGACGCCCGAGTTCGGCGCAGCCTCACAACTTGAAAAGATCGACATGCTCGACTTCGCCGATGCGGTCGCAATCAACAAGTTCGAGCGTCGTGGCGCCAAGGACGCCTTGCGAGACGTTGGCCGTCAGTTGGTCCGCAACCGCGAAGCGTTTGGCAAAGGCCCAGAAGATATGCCGGTCTTTGGCACTTCGGCCGCGCATTTCAACGACGACGGCGTCACGGCCCTCTACCAGGAAATTCGCGCTGTTCTCGACGTCGCGCCTGGGGTCCTGCCAGCGGTTGCGGTTCGCCACTCGAGTCAGGAAAACCAGATCGTTCCGCCGCAGCGGGCGCGCTATTTGGCCGAAATCTGCGAAACAGTCCGCGCCTATCATCAGCGCACCGAAGTTTTGGCCGACTCAGCCGATCGACTCCAGCGGCTAACTGCGGTTGAAGCCGAACTGCCGGCCGAAACTGCGGTCGCCGAGTTGGCCGCCACGGCGCGAGCAGAATTCGACCGCGACTTGGCCGACCAGTTCGAGGCTTGGCCCACCATCGTGGAGTCCTATGCAGACAAGACCCGAGACACCCTCTCGGGGAACAAAATCAACCGCGTCAGCGTGCCGAAATTTCGCTCCAACGGCGATCTAGTTCGGTTCTGGCGACGCGAGAACCTCCCGGGCCGGTTCCCGTTCACCGCCGGAGTGTTCGGCCTAAAGCGTGAGAACGAAGATCCGGCTCGCATGTTCGCTGGCGAGGGCGACCCGGCCCGCACTAACCGCCGGTTCAAACTGCTGAGCCAAGGTCAGCCGGCGACGCGGCTTTCAACGGCCTTCGACTCGGTGACCCTCTACGGTCGCGATCCCGATTTGCGGCCAGACATCTACGGCAAGGTCGGCACCTCGGGCGTTTCGGTCGCGACGTTGGCGGACATGAAGACGCTCTACGACGGTTTCGATCTGCTAGATCCGAGCACCAGCGTGTCCATGACGATCAACGGTCCGGCACCAACCGTGCTGGCGTTCTTCCTCAACACCGTCATCGATCAGGCCGCCGAACGTGGAATCAGCGCCCACGACGCCCTTCGGCAGGTGCGAGGCACAGTTCAGGCCGACATCCTCAAGGAAGACCAAGGCCAGAACACCTGCTTGTTCTCAACCGAGTTCAGTCTGCGCATGATGGGTGACATTCAGCAGTACTTCATCGACCACGCGGTCCGAAACTTCTATTCGGTTTCGATCTCGGGCTACCACATCGCTGAGGCTGGTGCGAACCCGATCAGCCAGTTGGCCTTCACCTTGGCCAACGGTTTTACCTACGTCGAGTCCTACCTTGCCCGCGGCATGAACATTGACGACTTCGCACCAAACTTGTCGTTCTTCTTCAGCAATGGGATGGATCCCGAATACGCGGTGCTTGGTCGAGTAGCGCGCCGAATCTGGGCCGTGGCAATGAAGGAACGCTACGGCGCGAACGAACGCAGTCAGAAACTGAAATATCACGTTCAAACCTCGGGGCGTTCACTGCACGCGCAAGAGATGAACTTCAACGACATTCGCACAACGCTGCAGGCGCTCATCGCGATCTATGACAACGCCAACAGCCTGCACACGAATGCCTTTGACGAGGCGGTCACCACGCCGAGCGCAGATTCGGTCCGGCGAGCGTTGGCGATTCAGTTGATCATCAACAAGGAGTGGGGTCTAGCGATGAACGAGAACCCGCTGCAGGGCTCGTTCGTCATCGATGAACTCACCGACTTGGTTGAGGCCGCGGTGCTGCGCGAGTTCGACGCGATCAGCGAACGTGGGGGAGTGCTCGGGGCGATGGAGACCGGCTACCAGCGCGGCCGAATCCAAGACGAGTCGATGCTCTACGAACACCGAAAGCACGACGGTTCGCTGCCGATCGTTGGGGTAAACACGTTCCGTCATCCAGGTGGCGACGAGGAGTCCCAGACGCCAGAGCTTGCTCGGGCGACGTCAGCGGAAAAGGAATCCCAACTCTCTCGACTGCAGTCGTTCCAGACCGAGCACCGCGAAGAATCTCAAGTGGCCATCGAGCGGCTCAAGCAGGCCGCGACAAGCGGCGAGAATGTGTTCGCCGTATTGATGGATGCCGCCCGAGTTTGTTCACTCCAGCAGGTAACCGAAGCGTTCTTTGAGGTCGGCGGTCAGTACCGACGCAACGTTTGATCCTCCACCGGCAGGACCTCGGCACCGATCGCGAACGAGAACAGGTCCTTTGGATCTGCTGGTGAGGCCACTAGATCCATCCAGGTAACTAGATCCGTCCCGGCAACGGCGTTTCGCGCGCAAACTAGAGCAGAAAAGTCCTCGATTGCAAAGCCAACCGAGTCGAACAAAGTGATTTGGTCGTCGCTGGTTCGACCTGGCGCCGCCGAGGTGATCACCTGCCACAATTCAGTGACCGCAAACGATGCCGGTTTGGTTTGGATCTCTCCCTCGACTCGAGTCTGCGGTTCGAATTCAACGAACACACTCGCCCGGTCGAGGATCATCGGATCCAGTTCAGTCTTACCAGGGCAATCGCCACCGATGGCATTTAGGTGAACTCCGGGTGCGACACTCTCGTTGCCTAGGACGACCGCTTGCTGCTTGTCGGCGGTGCAGGTG
>JAKPAQ010000639.1 GCA_029779385.1 Actinomycetes bacterium
ATTCGAACCCCAAACCTTCTGATCCGTAGTCAGATGCTCTATCCGTTGAGCTACGGGCGCACGCCCACAATGGGCATCGGCCACTCTACCGTGCCCGAGCCAAACGGCGTAATCGGGTCGGTCGAAATAGGAAAAACTGGCTTGTTTTAGGCGCCGGGCAGACCTGATTAGTTTTCAACAGTCGTGGGCCGGTATCCTGAACCGGTTGTTCTAGGAGATGTCGCATAGTGGCCTAGTGCGCCCGCCTGCTAAGCGGGTTGAGGTTTAAACCTCTCGAGGGTTCAAATCCCTCCATCTCCGCTGTGATCTCTCAAGATCGGAAAGTCCTGAACCTGTGAAAACAAGTTCAGGACTTTCGCTTTGTAGAGGGCCGGCCACCCGCCGAAGACTCAGGCGGTCGGGTCGAACCGGCGGTAGCCGTTCGCGGTGTTTAGCCGGTCGTAGACGTCACGGATCAGTTCGGCGCGCTGCTTGCGATCTACGAGGCTCAACTCAAGGCCGGTGACGTTGCCAGCGGTATCGGTGAACCGCAGCATCCCGTCGGCGACCGCAACGTCTTCGACGTCTTTCCAAGTCCCGTTGTCGCCCTTGCCGCGGGTCGTGTATCCAGCCGGGTCGAGTGTCAGGACGGTGGGCGGTCGCAGGTTCAGGACCGCCCCCAACAGCAGCACGATTCCAGCCACTGACGCGGCAATAAAGGAAATGACTTCAGTGAGTTGGCTATTCTTCGGCAGCCAGAAGGCCACCAGCACACAGGCCGCGGCGATGAAGAAACAAACGCCGGCAGCGACCATCAGGTGCGCTCGGTCGATTCGGTATCGAGTCACGCAGAGGGGGCGGGATTCGAACCCGCGGCTGACATTGCTGCCAGCGACCGCTTTCAAGGCGGTTCCGATCGGCCACTCCGGCACCCCTCCTGGGCCACCGCCGAAACGGTGACGCCGAAACCGATTCTCTCACCTGCTACTTCAGCGGTGCGAGGCGCTTCGGTTCTACCCGTTTGGGGAGCTGAACCGCGCGGGCCGACCGGCGGCCCCCTGAGCGCATCAACACTGCTCGAATGAGCAGACCAATGATCATGCCGAGGATCGCGCTGTAGAGCGTAGAAAGCGCGAAATAGCTCGGATAGGCGGCCGGGTCGACGAGCGAAACGGTCACGATCACGCTGCCGATGACGGCGAGGGCGCAGATCCACCAACCTTCGCGATACCGCGAACGCAGTGACGTGCCAACGATTAGCGCGGGGAAGCCGATTAGGAATTCATAAGGCCGAGGAACACCGACAATGCTCTGCCGCATCCAAACGATCGATTCGTCAAGGAACGTGGTTAGGGTCGCCGAGCCTGAGGTGCGCAGGAAGCTGCCGTAAAAGAACAGCGCAACCGCTACGAGGGCAACAACCGCCAACGGTTTCAAGTGGTGCTTGTTCAGGCCGTGCAGGCCAGAACCAAGACTCCAAACTGTTGCTACCGCGAACACAACTGCGACCAACATCGCGACCAGACCGAACATACGAGGGTTCACATTGGCGTTCCATGCGGCCACGCCAACAGCACCGCTGATCGAAAGAGTCAGCAGGACTGCGTATTCGCGGAGCGCCTTGAGCGCAGTGGGTGCGGGTTCGGTGAACAGCACTGCGGTGACTGCCGAAAGTACTGCTGTCGCGCCGGCTGCTCCGGCAAGCAAGGTGTTCATTCCGGTCAGCCAAGCGAGGATCGCCAGGATCGACGTCAACGTCACCCAAATGCGCATATGACCGCCAACGCGATGCGTCAAGATGAGTGAGAAGCAGACGAGCAGCACAGCGGCGGCCGGGCGCCAAAGCCAACTTGGTGCACCGACGTCGACGATCGCGGTCGCCGCGATGAGGGTGCTTAGCAGCCAAGCGACGAAAGTTCCTCGGATTAGTCGTTTGCTCCAGCTTGGCGAATTTACGCGAGGGTTGCGGGTGACAACCTCGTAGGTCGGAGTTGCTGAAGCGTCGAGTCGTCGACGTCCCGGTTCAGCGCTGGTCACAGTTCCCAAATCCTCCGGTTGGCAAGCGAGGGGTTTACCTCGCGTGAATGCCGTACATCTTCACCCGAAAGATCCACGGTAATCGGTCCATTGCCCCCGATGGCCTCGTCCACGATAGTTCCCCATGGACTGGCAACCAAGCTGTGGCCGGTATAGCGGGTGCCGTCTTGGCCAGCGCCAAGCACCCAAACAGAGTTCTCGATGGCGCGCGCCTGCAACAGCGTCCGCCAATGAAGTTCCTTATGATCGCCGGCCACCCAAGCGGCCGGAACAACGAAAGCTTCGGCGCCCGCATCGACCAACAAGCGCCCCAATTCGGGGAATCTTAGGTCGTAACACGTCATCAAACCGACAGTCATCTGTGCTACCTCGACGGTCGTGGGTTGAATGGGTCCGGCTTGCAAACGAGCCGACTCCTGGTAGCCAAACGAGTCGTAGAGGTGGATTTTTCGGTAGCTCGAAACTAGCGATCCGTCGGGGCCAACAGCCAGCAACGTATTGAACGGCAGGCCGTCGGTCTGCTCGAACATGCCAGCAACGATCGTGGCTTGAAGTCGACGTGCGTGGGTCGCTAGAAGTTGAAAGAACGGACCATCCAAAGGTTCGGCGATCGCCGCCAAGTCGTGGCTGCTCGGCCCAAAGTCATGCATGGTGGCCTCTGGCAAAACAACCAGATCGACATCGCCGATCGCTGCTAGCTGCTCGTCAACTAGTTCGCGGTTCGCTGCCGAATCGGTTACCGCTGCCAGTTGCACGAGTGTTGCCCGCATTGCACCAGTGTGACCGGTCACTACCGTGGACACCATGCGTGTAGTGATTGTTGGCGAACCAGGCGGTCCGGAAAACCTTGAGCTAAGCGACGTGCTCGACCCGGCACCAGGCCCGAACGAGGTAGTTGTCGATGTGGCGGCAGCCGGAGTAAACCGGGCAGACATTTTGCAGCGTCAAGGGTTTTATCCACCGCCGCCGGGCACAACCGAGGTTCTTGGACTGGAGTGCTCTGGCGTTGTCTCGGCAATCGGCGACCAGGTCACCTCCGTTGCCGTCGGCGATGAGGTGGTTGCGCTGCTTACTGGCGGCGGTTATGCGCAGAAGGTAGTCGTTCCGGCCGGGCAGGTTGTGCCCGTTCCGGCGGGACTGACGATGGTTCAGGCCGCCGCAGTCCCGGAAACCTTCGCGACGGTCTGGTCGAACGTGTTCATGACTGCCGGCCTTCGCCCGGGCGAGAAGCTCCTGGTCCACGGCGGAACTAGTGGAATCGGCACCACGGCGATCCAGTTGGCGAAGGCCTTCGGCGCCACGGTTGTCACCACGGTGGGTACCGAGGAGAAGGCTGAGGCGGCCAGAAAGCTCGGCGCCGATGTGGTGGTCAACTATCGCGAACAGAACTTCACCGAAGTCTGCAAAGGGCTCGGCGGCGTTGACGTCATCTTGGACATAATCGGTGCGAAGTATTTGAGCCAGAACGTTTCGTCGTTGGCCCGAGGTGGACGGATCGTGGTCATTGGCTTGCAAGGCGGCGTCAAGGGCGAACTCAACTTGGGTGCGTTGCTGGCCAAGCAGGGTTCGGTGTCGGCTACTTCACTGCGGTTCAGGCCGGTTGAAGAAAAAGCCGAAATTATGGCAGAACTGGTCGAAAAGGTTTGGCCGTTAATCGCCACCGGTGAGGTCGGCCCGGTGATTGATCGGGTACTCGACTTCGGTCAGGTGGCCGATGCTCATCGACTGCT
>JAKPAQ010000646.1 GCA_029779385.1 Actinomycetes bacterium
CAGGGAAATGGCGTCCGCGAAATCGCGGTAGGTCAAGACGTAGAGGATCGGACCGAACGTCTCGGTTCGGACGATCGGACTCTGCTCACCCATTTCCACAATTGCCGGGCGAACGTAATGCCCACCAGCGACCGCATCAACCCCGACTCCCCCGGTCAGCACCGTCCCGCCCTCGGCCTTTGCTTGCGCGATGGCGGCCACAAATGCTGCTGCGGCGGCCTCATCGATTAGCGGCCCCACCAGCGTTTGCGGCTCCAGTGGCGAACCAATCGTGAGGGTCGCGTAAGCGGCAACCAAACCCGCCAACAACTCGTCCTTGATTGACTCGTGGACGATCACCCGACGCATTGACGTACACCGCTGGCCGGCGGTGCCGACCGCTGAGAAAACGATGCCTCGAACCGCGAGTTCCAAGTCGGCGCTCTCTGCAACGATGGCCGCGTTGTTGCCACCCAACTCCAACAAACTCCGGCCCAGCCTCGCGGCGACTCGAGGCGCCACCTGCTTGCCCATCCGGGTCGAACCGGTAGCCGAAACTAGCGCAACTCGAGCATCGTCGACGAGCGCCTCACCAACTTCGCGATCACCGACCACCACCTGCGAAAGCCCCGCCGGAGCACCCGTCCGGCGGGCGGCCTCCAAGGCAAGCGCCTGACATGCAAGCGCAGTCAAGACTGTCTTCTCCGACGGCTTCCACACGACCGCGTCACCGCAAACAAACGCCAAAGCCGCGTTCCACGACCAGACCGCAACCGGGAAGTTGAACGCACTGATCACCGCAACCACCCCGAGGGGATGCCACTGCTCCATCATCCGGTGGCCCGGACGTTCACTGGCGATCGTTAACCCATGAAGTTGGCGCGACAACCCGACCGCAAGGTCACAAATGTCGATCATCTCTTGGACTTCGCCCAGACCCTCGGAGGCGATCTTGCCCGCTTCGATCGACACCAGCGCACCCAAGTCCGCCTTGTGCTCGCGCAACAGTTCGCCCAGTTCACGCACGAACTGGCCGCGCACCGGCGCTGGAACTTGACGCCACGTTTCGAAAGCGTGCTGGGCTCGGCCAACCTTCTCGCCAACCGACTTAGCGTCGTCGGGCACAAGGTGACCTAAAACCGTGCCGTCAATTGGGGTCTGACAACGGATTCGCCCGTCATCAACGAGAGGCAATTCGGCCCCCAAGCGTTCGAAAATGGCGGCCACCTGCGCTGAAATACTCATGAATCGACCTTTCCGTAGGTGTCGAAGAGCTGGCCTGAGCGGGTCGAAAGCAAGTCGGCAAGGCGAATGTCCTCCTGGCGCACAAACCCGGTCGCCTGCAAAACGCCCGCCGCCACCAACTCGACCACCGAAACCGCACTCGCGGCCGTAGTCCAACTGATTGCCCGCCAGCGTCGCCCACCAATCTCGATCGGCAGATAAGCCCGGACATGGTTGTGCCGAAATGGTTGCCCATCGAAAATGCCCTCGACTGCCGCATGCAAGTAGACGACGTCATCGTTGACCGGCGGCTTGGCGTCTACCAACATGCGACCAACAAGTTCGCGTTCTTCACGCAAGTTCAGTTCGTCGAAAAGGAAATGCATTTGGCGAAAATGCCCCGGATAACGAAGGGTTTTGTAATCGAGTCGCTGCACTCGACCTTCGTAGCTTTGACACATCGTCCCCAGCCCACCGGAAGTTAGTGCTGCTTCAAGTTCGATTCCGCCGATGAACACGCGCTCCTTCTCGCTCATCGCCGGCACCATTTTTCGTTCGCCTGAAACCAGCACCTCGCAGTCGTTCAGGTACTCGTTCACGACGCCCTCGGCCGACCAGTTGAAGGCGTAACCCAGCAGCCCCGTCGGGTTCTGCGGCAGCGCCCCGACCTTCAACTCGATGCTTCGAATCGAATCGAAATCGGCAGCCAAACTCGCCCCGACAATGCCGATCAGGCCCGGCGCCAAGCCACACTGCGGCACAAACACGCTGTCTGGTCGCTCGATCGACAGTTCCTTGACCCGATTAGTCGTGGGGACATCCTCGGTGAGGTCGAAATAGTGCGTACCCGTGTCGTAGGCGGCCTCGGCCACCGCGATATTTAGGTGGTACGGCAGGCAAGACAACACCGCGTCCGCCTCGCTCAAAGCCTGCCGCAGCGCGGCGTGGTCGGCAACATCGAGGAGGCGGCTCTCAAACGCGAGGTCACCACGTTCTCGAGAATCGAAACCCACGACCTCAAAGCCGGCGCGCACCAACAAATGCGCGACCAACTCCCCGACCTTGCCCAACCCGAAAACGGCGACGCTTTGGATCCTCATCGGCCCATCGTGCGCCGCTTCGGCGTCGCTGTCTACCGCAAGCTGACGCTCAGCGAGTTGGGATGGTGATCGCTTCGGCGCGGTTCGCTGCACAAACGACGGCGCGCAGGCTGGCGGTGACGATGTTCTCGTGGATGCCAACACCCCAGACGACCTCGCCGGAGATCTCGCACTCGACATAAGCCGCAGCCTTGGCATCGCCGCCCGAACTTAGCGCGTGCTCGCTGTAATCCAAGACGCGAATGTCCGCGCCGGCCTGGCGCATCCCGTCAACAAACGCCGCCACGGGGCCGTTGCCTTCGCCCTTGAACGACTGCTCCTGGCCGCGAACGACCAGATCAACAACCTGCTCGTCGCGCCCTTCACTGGTGGTCACCGAACTGAACTGCTTCAACGCATACGGCTCGTCACGCTGCAAGTATTCGCGGGTGAACGCGCCCCAGATCTGGTCGGCCTGAATCTCGCCAGCCTCACCCTCGCTCATGTTCTGAATCGCGCGGCTGAACTCAATCTGCAGGCGACGCGGCAGATCCAGTTGATGCTCGGTCTTCATGATGTAAGCGACGCCGCCCTTGCCGGACTGGCTGTTGACCCGAATGACGGCCTCATAGGTGCGGCCCACATCATGGGGGTCGATCGGCAGGTATGGGGCCTCCCAAGGCAGTTCACCAACCTCGACGCCAGCGGCCTCGGCCCGGTTCTCCAGGTCCTCCAGTCCCTTCTTGATTGCGTCCTGGTGCGAACCGCTGAAGGCGGTGTAAACCAAATCGCCCGCATAAGGGTGGCGTGGATGAACGGGCAAGTTCGTGCAGTACTCGACCGTACGCCGGACCTCGTCGATGTCGGAAAAGTCGATCTGCGGGTCGATGCCCTGACTGAACAGGTTCATCCCCAAGGTCACCAAGTCAACGTTGCCGGTGCGCTCACCGTGACCGAACAAGCAGCCTTCGACCCGATCGGCCCCGGCCATCATCGCCAGTTCGGTGGCCGCGACCGCCGTGCCGCGGTCGTTGTGTGGGTGCAGCGAAATCGCTACCGCATCGCGGCGACTGATGTTCCGGCTGAACCATTCGATCTGGTCGGCGTAGGTGTTTGGCGTGGCCATTTCGACAGTTGCTGGCAGGTTCAAGATGATCTCGCGATCGCCTTCTGGCTGCCACACGTCCATTACCGCTTCGCACACTTCCAAGCTGAACTCCAGTTCAGCCGACGTGAAAATTTCTGGGCTGTACTGGTAGCCGAACGCGGTATCGCCCAACAGTTGTTCGGCGTACTTCATCACCAGTTCGGTGCCGTGGGTGGCGATCGCGCGGCACTCGTCGCGGTTCACGCCGAAGACGACTCGGCGAAACAGCGGCGCGACCGCGTTGTACATGTGCACCGTTGCGCGCGGGGCACCCACCAGCGACTCGACGGTGCGCTCGATCAGGTCCTCGCGAGCCTGAGTCAGCACCGAGATCGTCACGTCCTCGGGAATCACGTCGCTCTCGATCAGCGAGCGCACAAAATCGAAATCAGTCTGGCTCGCCGACGGGAAACCGACCTCGATTTCCTTGTAGCCCATCTTGATCAACATTTCGAACATGCGCCGTTTACGCGCCGGCGTCATCGGGTCGATCAGGGCCTGGTTGCCGTCACGCAAGTCAGTGGACAGCCAACGCGGCGCATTCGTTATTTGGGCGCTGGGCCAAGTGCGATCGGGCAGATCTATCGGCGTGAAGGATTGGTAGCGGCCGAACGGCATCGGCGAAGGCTGCTGGGGGGAAACGGGGTTGCTTTTCATTTCGGATCTTCCTCGGGTGCTCGTCGAGCGATTTAGCGGCCAGTCATGACGAACTCCGCGCCGAGGGGTCCGACCTTAGAGGACCTCGACGCGGCGACGAAGGAGGAGAAAATTCGTATTCCGCATGATGGGACTAGCGTAGCACCATGGCCGATCAACAGCGCGACTCCCAGACCGATTCCGGCTCGTACGTCAAGGCCGGCGAGGCCTATTCGCGCGATATGAACTATCTGCCCGACCGGATCACCCAAAACGGCAACGCCCCGGTTGATGATCGGGCCGGCACTGGCAAGCCACCGGTAGCCGGTGCCCCACTTTGGCCGGTTGAACCGGGCCGATACCGACTAATCGCGGCCAAGGCCTGCCCCTGGGCGACCCGTGCTCTGATCGTGCGAGACCTGTTAGGTCTACAAGATGTCATTAGCGTTGGCTTGCCCGGTCCAACCCACGACGAACGTAGTTGGACTTTCGACCTCGACCCCGACGGCCGCGACCCGGTCCTTGGCATCGAGCGCCTCCAAGAGGCGTACTTCAACCGCGACCCGCAATACCCGCGCGGAATCACTGTCCCGGCGATTGTCGAGGTCGATTCGGGAAAGGTCGTCACCAACGATTTTCCGTGGATCACCCACGACTTCTTTTTCGAATGGCGCCAGTTCCATCGACCCGACGCTCCCGACCTTTGGCCCAGCGCGGTGCGCGACGAAATGGAAGAGGTCATGGTCCGGGTTTTCCACGAAGTCAACAACGGCGTCTATCGCTGTGGGTTCGCCGGCTCGCAATCGGCCTATGACGCCGCCTACGACCGCCTCTGGGTGGCGATGGACTGGCTGGAGGATCGACTGGCTACCCGCCGCTATCTGATGGGTGATGAGATTACTGAGGCTGACGTGCGCCTGTTCACCACTCTGGCTCGGTTCGATCCGGTCTACCACGGCCATTTCAAATGCAACCGGAACCAGCTGATCGACCTAGCGAATCTGTGGCGGTACGCCCGCGACCTCTACCAGCAACCAGCATTTGGCCAGAACACTGATTTTGCGCAGATCAAGGAGCACTATTACGTGGTCCACACCGACATCAACCCAACGCAGATAGTGCCCAAAGGCCCTGACCTTTCAGTGTGGGAAAGCTAGCGCGACTACCGCTGGCCGTTAGCGGAAAAGTGACCGCGGCCAGAACCTCGCGCGCCATTTTGATCGTCGGTCTGCACCAGCGGCCAACGACGACAACACTTCGTGGGTGCCGGCAACGGCATCGTCGGTTGGCCGGTTCTGTCCCCCGTACCGTTCGCGCTCAAGCTGGGTCAGCAGCAGGCCAGTCGCGGTTGGATCGGCACCGTGCTCGATCAGCGAATCGGCAAAACTTCGCGGTGTTTGGGTCGGCAGCCTGCCGATGCCAAGGTCGACGGCGGTGTCCTCAACTTCGGCCCAAAGCGGTTCGGCGCTGGCGCCAGGCGAGAACCGACGACGCCGGCGGAACTGTCGAACCAGCGCCGGTCCAAGTGCCAGCGCAAAAAGAGCCAAGGCGGCAGCCAGACCTGCGCGCAAACCGGAGCCAAAGTCGCTCACCGGCGACTGGTCGCCCCCAGCAGTTGCCGCGTCTTCGGCCGGAGTCAATGGCCGCTCGGTTTCGCTGGCGGCCGGATCGTCGGGATTTGCCGGGTCGTCGGTCTGGTTTTGGGCCGGATCTTCAGATTCAAAACCAGTGCCGGTGCCGATGCCGGGGGTGGCATCGAATCCGACCCAACCGATGCCGGAGAAGTACGCCTCAGTCCAGGCGTGCAGGTCGTTGGAGTTGACTCCGTAAACCGTTCCGGTCTTGGCATTGCGAGAGATAACCGCGCCGGGGGCATAGCCGACCGCCACCCGAGTTGGCACCCCCAAGACTCGCCCCATCACCGCCAGCGTCGAGGCGAAATGCACGCAATAGCCGCTCTTGCGGGTGAGGAACTCACCCATTACCCCTAGCCCGTTGCCGTCGTAGCCTTCCTTGACGGGAGCTTCGACCGAATAGGTGAAGGAGTCTCGCATCCAGTTCTGCAGCGCCAACATTCGGTCATAGTCGTTCGATTTTTGACCTGCGTGCTCTTGCGCTAGGGATTCCACGATGGTGGGCACTCCCTCGGGCAAACGCCGATAAAGGTCCATGTCCTCAGCTACCGAATCGGCCGCGCGGATCTGTTCGGCCGTCGGCTTCACAGCCAGGCTTGTTACCGAGTAGGTCTGACCGGCGGTCGTCGTCGAACCTTCGGCTCGAACGGTACCGCCGTCAGTTAGCCAACTCCAGTCCCCCGTTAGACCGGTAATCTCGATCGCTGGGTACGGAACAGGAAGATAGGTCGAGCGCAGGCCCTTGATCTCAATATCAGTGACCGCTTCGGCAACGTCAATTTCGGGAGCGATAGCCTCGGCGCCTTCAACTTCAATATCGCCAAAAAGTGGGCTCGGCCGCCAGGTGCGGCCGCCGAACTCGCGCAAGGTGGAGACTTTCAGATAGACGCCGCCAGACACGTCAGTGGTGTAGGTCAGCACTCGTCGGTTCGAGGGCCGACGTAGGTCCTTGCCAAGCTCGATCATCGGATTTATGCCGACACCGAAGGTGGTGCTCGGCCCGACGGGCGCGTCGTTGCCGACCGGTTCGACGTTTGGCCCAAGGCTCGGCAGCACCGCCGCCGCGAGCAGTGCCGGCGTTGCGACCAGCAGTCCAGAGCGAACCGCATTGCGGCCGGCAACCTCGCGGCCTAGCCACCAAAGCAAAAGCCAACAGGCAGCTGTCCCGACAAACACCCACCACGGTGGCAGTTCCATCGAGATGACGCTCGGGACGACAAAAACCGTCAGCCATAGCAATGCCAGCAGGCCCGCGCGCCACGTTTGCCTCGCGACAGCATCGGCAAGGCAAAACAACACGCCAAAGGCAATCGCCAGCACCAGCAGTAACGACTCCGGCGGGGCCAATGGTGCTACTTCTTCGACGATTACGGCCTGCGAGTCCGCAACGAGACGGCCGAGCTCGGCGAAAGTCTTCACCGTGGGGATGCCCAAAATGGTGGTTTCAGGAACAAACACCCAACTGATCACCAGCAAGCCGGCCAGCAGCGAAACCCCCGTGGCCCCGCGCAGTCCCAGCATTCGCAGACCGGCCGTTACTGCGGCGATGGCAACCACGATTGCGGCCACGGTGATGAACCAGCGGCCGCCACTAAACAAGGTGGTGAAGCCGGCCAAAAGAAACAGAGTCGCGGTTGCCACCGCCGCGGTCTCGGCGGCCTCGCGAAGACGCGAAGAACTCACTGAACTCTCACCGCCGAAACCCGCGACAGCGACTCAGCGATATCGCGGCCAGCAACGTGGACCGCAAATCCGGCACCCGAAAGGATCGAGGTCGCTTGGTTTCCGGTGTGCTCGGCGAGCAGAACTTTCACCTGGCCAGTGAGCGAGCCGGTCAGCTCTTCGCAATGGCGCACATCCGGTCGACCGGTGAGCAGTAGCACCGGCGCGCTCGAGGCCGTCGGCGCCAGATCGGCCGGTGCTGGTTCGACAAGGGCCAGGGCGATCAACGCCGAAGTTAGGTCTTGGGTAGAAACCAGGCCGAAGGAACCGCAGACCAACTCCACCTCATGTCCAGCCTCAGCAAAATGGGTCAACAGCGAGGCCGCCGCGCTGACGTTGAACTCGAAGTGGGTGTGATCGTAAACCCGCGGCTCAGTATCGAGAACGATCCGCAAGGCCGGGGCAGCCTCCGCTTCCTCCTGGCGCACCATCGGTTCATCGCGATGAGCAGTCGCTTTCCAATGCCAACGCCGCAACGGGTCTCCTGGCTGATACTGGCGAGCAACAACGTCGTCCGGCCCCCTGCTGGCCGCAGCGTGCTGATGGCCCCCGCCACCGACCAGCAACTGCTCCCCAGGTTGAGTCACCAACTCGACCGTTCGAGCGAGCACGGTAACAGCAGTCTGCTCGGTTGACTCAAACTCGCGAGTGACCAAGCCGAAAGCATCGCCAACGGTGACAGTCAACGGTCCGATCTGGTGTTGGCCACGACTGCGGCAGGCCACCGCGTAGCGATGCGCCAGTCCCGCCTTGGTGGCCGGTTCAGTTGACTCCCAAGTGACGCCCAGCGCGGTGGCACCTAGCGCGGTGGGGACCTTGTCGTGCCAGTCGGTGACCAAAACGGGCAGTCGCGACGAAATGGCCACCGTCAGTTCGATCTCGACTACTTGGTCAGGCACAGCAGTCTGTGCCGAGAGCGTCCGCCAGACCCGCAGCTTCGGCGATGAGAAGCGCACCAAAATGGCGGCGGCGACTACAAGCGCCACCGCAAAATAGGTCACTAAAAACAGCGCACCGACGCCCACCACGAGCCCGAAAATCAAGCAGGCTGCAGCTACCGCGAGCAGTCCGATTGCGCGCCCAGTGAGCCGCATGTTCACACCGGCACGCGTCCCAAGATGTCGGCGAGAACGTCCTCGACCGCGGTATTGGCGTAGGCGTCGAGTCGGTGCGAAAGCACCATCGGGACCAGTTCGGCGACGTCGTCAGGAAGCACGAACTCGCGATCGCGCATCGCCGCGAGGGACTTGGCCGCGCGAACTAGTTGCAAACTGGACCGGGGGCTGGCGCCGACTCGCAGATCTGCAGATTCGCGGGTCGCGCGAGCGATCGCGACGACGTAGCGTTCGACCACCTCCGACAGGTGAATTGTGCGGACGTGAGCGATCATCTGTTCAAAATCTGCCACGGCGATGACCGGCTCAAGTGACTCGGCCGGATCTTGGCGGTCGCGGTCGCGCAGCATCGCTACTTCAGCATCGGCATCGGGGTAACCGATTGAAATCCTGGCCATAAAGCGATCGCGCTGCGCTTCAGGCAGCGCATAGGTTCCGGCCATCTCGTAGGGGTTTTGGGTGGCCACAACCATAAAAGGAACCGGCAAGTCATAACTGATGCCATCGGCCGAAACCCGGCGTTCCTCCATCGCCTCCAAGAGTGCCGACTGGGTCTTTGCCGAAGCGCGATTGATTTCGTCGCCGATCACGATGTTGGCAAAAACGGCGCCCGGTTTGAACTCGAACTCTCGCGTCGCCTGGTTGAACACCGAAACCCCGGTGACGTCTGAGGGCAGCAGGTCCGGCGTGAACTGGATCCGACGAACCGAACAGTCAATCGAGCGCGCCAAGGCCCGCGCAAGTGCCGTCTTGCCGACACCTGGCACATCCTCGATCAGCAGGTGGCCCTGCGCCAAGGCGACCACTAGCGCGGCCTCAATTGCGTCGTCTTTTCCGTCGATTACTCGGGCGACATTTTCGCGAATTGAGCCGGCGGCCGCAGCAAAGTCCATGGGCTGATCGTAGGCATACCGGGCAATGACCCACACTCATATCGGCCAACCAGGACTAACGTGTTGGTGTGGCCCGACTACTGATCGTCCAGCACTGCCCGACT
>JAKPAQ010000649.1 GCA_029779385.1 Actinomycetes bacterium
AACCTGAAACTCCCCCGGTAGCGAATTGTCGGAGTTGACCTGCGGGGAGATCCCCTCGTCGGTCAGCCCAAGCACATTGATTGCCCCTGCGCCGGACAACGAAGCATCAATGTCCGCCGACAACTCTTCGGGCAAGATCACCACGGTTTGGCCGGCCCCGTTGTGAATCTCCAAGGTTCGGCCGGTGAGTGAATCGAGGTCACAGATTCCGGTCAGGTCGACTTCGACTCGACCAAAACCCAACTCGATTGGCTTGGCGATCTCGGCGGCCGTTGTCGGTCGAATTACCACCTCACCGTATTCAAAACTTGTCACCGTGCTCGATACCAACAGCCCGGCGCCAAGGACCAAGCCGAGCGGGATCAATAGGCCGGCTTGACCGAACCTCGTACCCACCAGCAGCCCGATTGCCACTATCGACAGCGCGACCGCAAAGTAGACCGGGATCGAAACTGGCTCAACGGCAAGCGCCCAAAGCGCCAACGAACCCATTGCGATCAGGATGGAGAATCCAGTGAGCAACAGCAGCACCGGCGACCAGGTTGATTGGTTTGGCGGTGGCGACGAAAAACTAGTCGCCGGAGTCGAACCCGTTTGGGGCGGCTGTTCGCCAGCGGCGGTCGCCGCCGCAATCGACCCGTCAGATTCCCTAGTGCGCGGGCGAACCGCGAAATACCAATAGATGGCCGCGGCCGGCACCCCTACCCAGAGGCCGAGCCATAAGGTGCCCCAAAGCCAGGGACCGCCGCCGTATGAGGTGTCTCCAAAGACTGCAAGGAGTGCGACCACCGCCGCCACGATTAGGCCGACCTTTCGCAGTTCAGATTCGGCCTTCACGTCGAACACCTCACCAAGCGGACTGTGGTCGGCTCCAGCGTCAGCTGGTAGCAGGAGAGGTGCGTCGGGGACAGGCTCAGCGCCGTTTCGATGTCGGCGAGCGCTTGCGCATGCGTCTGCCCGGGCAGGCCGTACATCAGGTCGAGGTTGAAAGTCTCGAAATGCTGGCTGGCCAAGTGGGCGGCACGCTTGGCCTCCGCTGCA
>JAKPAQ010000651.1 GCA_029779385.1 Actinomycetes bacterium
TCTACGTGACTATCTGCATGCAATTCAGTGGCATCTTGTGACCTTAGCTGTCACGCGGTACAGTCGACGTTACAGCAGGTAACGGCCATATTCTAGCTGGTACCGGCTGTGCGGAGAGGAATCAACAGCGGCAAATTCGAATCCTGCCGGGGGCACTCATCAAACTCATTCTTGCTGGTCGCACGATCTTCCTGTTAGCCGTTGCTGTCGAGCGGCGGAGTGACCTTCGCCATACGCCGCAACCGAGGCAATCCCCGGTGCTACCGAGAGTTCAACACTGATACGCCGCTCACACTGTGACCGAGTTCGAAAGCGAACACATCCCGGTAATGTCCCACGGACGCCGATGGCGTCCACACCTGCGACACATTCCGACGGGCGTACGCCCAACTTCGTTCTTGCCGAGGATCCAGACAAGCAACGCAGGCGATGCGCTACGGCGCCCGACTCGCCGTGAATGCGAGCAGTCAGTCAGGAGTATTGGGCCTACTTGCTGCGCGACTTGCGGATCTTGCCATCGTCGGCTGACTCGTACATGTCGAAGTTGCGTTCTACGGTGAGCATCACCAATTCATCGAAGGCTGTTTGGAGTTCGACCGGCTCCAGCGGATTGTTTACTTCATAGCAAACCACTGACGGCGCAAAGGGATTGGAGTCGACCAATAACGCATAAAGCCGTTCGAACTGCTCATCGCGGTCGGATGGATCGGCGCGGCCAGTGAACAAATTGAAGCGTGGAAAAACATTGTCGAACGTACTGTTGCGTCGCGGCGTATCGTCGGCCGCCGCCTCTTTGTCAAAGAAGAAGAACCCGGATACGACCGCGAACGGAAATCGGCGGTGCAAAGTGGTCGACTCGAACAGCAGGTCAGCCCGTCGATTGGTGAGGTTCTTCTGAAAGCCACCGCTTTGTCCGTCGCGGAACATGATCGTCTTGATCGAGCACGCAAGCATCAGCCCCGATTCCTCGGTTGCCCACGTGACATCAACCTTCTTGGCGCCCAGGCCACCCGCAAGTCGTCTCTCAGCGCCCGACAGACCCGGGCCACCGGGTTCGCCGGGACGTGCGCCCTCCATCCCACGCTCGCGCAACTCTTGAGCGATCGCCAGTGCCAGTGTGGTGCTGATCTTTAGAGCCCACGGGTTCTTCTCTCGCTGCGGCGCATCATCGCTAGGTTTAGGTCCAGCAGCCTTGATCGCCTCAACCAGCAGGTCGTCAATTCGAGCCACGACGACCTCGCGCAACTCGTCGTGCCGTCAATTCAGCGTGCGCGTCGCGCAGCACACGAACATTGGCGCGCGACATTCCCAACTCCCCCACAAGCAGCACGTCATCGACGATCTTCGAGGCCTCGATCAGCTTTCCGCTACCCAACAAGCCGGCAACCTGCGGGCGTACATTTGCCAACCGATCCGCCGCAGCTTCGACCACATCCACTGCTGGGACTGGAAGCCGGTCGGCTTCACGGGGTTCTAACTTGAGCATCCCGCCACCGTAGGCTCGCCCTACGGTCTCAGCACCGACCAGCGTCATGGAAGTCAGCGAAGCTAGCGGGAGTAACGCCTTACCCAGCTTGCGCACTTTGGGTCCCAGGTACACACCATGTACAGAATTCAGGTGCGCCGCCCTTGCCGTGTTGGTCGACAGTCGAGGCGTGTCAGCGTTGGCGTTCATGTACGTGAGCAGCAAATCGGCTGGGGCAAGCCGTGGCACACGCCACCACGGCTTGCGCACCCGGCACTTGTAGGCAGTATTCACGCCCGCCGCCTCGCCGGCTGCGATGTACGCTCGCGCTGCTGGGGATGGCTCACCTTCGGGACGGAACAGCCACGTCGCAGATCCGTTGCGGCCCAATTCATTCAACGCCGCAGCGCTGAATGCGAGCCCACGCAGATGGCGACTGCCGGGCGGCGACAATCGCAGGACGTCCGTAGGTTCGAGGCCAAGGTTGGCGACTCGAGCAGGCGAGAGTGCGAAGTACTTGTTATTGCCAGTGACCATGCCCAGCGTCGTGTCGCCCCACGTGTCCAGCACTGTGAACCTGCCACTGGACAACAGGCCGGTGTACGCGTCGAGTGCCTTCGCAGACAGCAGCGACGGCGTCCACTTGTCCTCAGGGCTGATCGGCGTCCACGTGCGCCCCGCCGCAATGGTCCCTAGCTCAGCGGCATTGCGGGCCTGGTAGACCGAGGCGTGGTCAGTCGGTCCTTGCAGGTAGCCGTCGGCAAGGAGAAGCAGCACATCCTCCTGAGCGTCGGGAAACACGCGTTCTGTGAACAGCACCAGATCGACGCGAGCGAACGATGCGAGCAGAAATCGACGCACCTCGGCGGCATAGTTCACGCTAAGAAGTTCGGCAGGCAGCACTAGACCCATGCGACCGCCAGCACGCAGGAACAGAGCCGAGTGCACTACGAAGGCCGCCCAACTGGAAGCCAAGTTCGTAAGGCCCACGCCAGCCCTTAGAGCCGCCTGACGAGACCGCGACCGCGCAATACCCGCGAAATCCTGGTAGCGGATGTAAGGCGGGTTACCGATCACTACGTCGTACGAACCGGTTGGGTCAACACAAAAGAAATCGCCGACGGCCACATTGGCATCAACCCCTGCGCTGCGGAGTAGTCCACGGGCAGCGCGAGCGGAGTCCTCGTGAAGCTCGATGCCGTCTAGTGCAGCGAGCTGATCGGTGTCACCGGTACCGCGTAATTCGGTTAGGCGATCGACGGCCGCAAGTAAGAAGGAGGCCTCGCCACAAGATGGCTCGAGGATGCGCTCGTGCGTGGCACGAACAGCCCAATCAGTGACGTAGCGGGCAACAGAGGCGGGCGTGAAAAACGCACCCCGCGCCTTTCGTAGCGCTGCCGAGTCGCCCCCGGTCGACCTGAGCACCATGTGAAGCATCTTGCCTTGCGGGTACGACATGTTGCGTGAGGGCACACCGAAGCCACCGATGCCATCTCAGGACACACAGCTGGCGGAAGCACGGTGTCTCCGGTGGGACACGAACGTATGCCGCACCTGGCACGTCGTAAGGGCCTCGGGGCAACGTGCCGTACCGAGGGCGCCTACCCAGCGGCGTGTGGGATGGCGACAACCCGCCGAACGTCCGTCGGCATTCGTGCGACCCCTGTTGAAGCCTCAGCGACGGCCGCTACCGGAGTTGTAGCCCGGCGACGCCACATCCGACTCGGAGAGCTCGAACGGCGGCGGTGCGACAACTTCCGGGGTGAACAGATTGCCCCCGGTCGGGGTGCCCTCGGCCGGCGGTGCGCTCTCGGCGGGCGGGGCGCTGATGATCTCGCTAGTGCCGACCGGAGTGTCCGAATCGTCTTCAGAGACGCCACCCACGGGACCGCGCGGCACCCAGACCAGCAGGTCCTGCATGCCGTCGTTGTAGACGACGCTGTTCGGCACGTCGCCGACGACGTCGAAGTAAAGCTTGCCGGTCGTGGTCCCGCCCGGCGGCGCCGACGGCAGACCGCCGCCGATCACCCGATAATTCGCGCCGCTCTCGGCACGGGCGTTGAAGAACGCGGTGATCGGGTTGGCCCAGCCGCCGACACCTTCGACCGTCACGGTCGCCGAGTAGAGCTGGCCGTTGTGCGGCACGGGGTCCGAACTCGGCTTCAAACCCTTGACCGTGTAGCCGATCTCGTTCAGCGTCTCCTGCTGTCCGAACGGCTTGATGTTGTTGGCCGCCGAAGCGGATCCCACTGTCACGCCGGCCATGCCGATCGCGATCGCAGCAATACCGATGGGCGCCACAAGTTTGATCTTCACTGTCACTCCGTTCCCACACCGAGGCAGTATTCAACGCGGAGGTTACCCGCCGAAGTGCTGGTCAAACGCAATTTCGCGCAGATCGATCCGTTAGTCACTGCCCGGCTGCCGGGACATCGACATCCGGTGCGGACCCAACCGGGATAGGAACGATCCGAATCTCGAGATCGGAAGGATGTCATGGGCAAGCAAT
>JAKPAQ010000652.1 GCA_029779385.1 Actinomycetes bacterium
CCGTTGCGGGTCATTGATTTTGAGAACCCGGAGTACAACAGGTTCACCGTCACCGGACCACTCCCCAACTCGTCCGATCCGGTCGCGGATGAGGTCACGTTCGGCCCGGCCGGGAGCGCCCGACGGTTCGACGTTGTGTTGTGGGTGAACGGTATTCCGCTCGCGGTGATCGAGACGAAAACCCCGGTGAAAGCATCGGTATCGTGGCTGAACGGAGCCCGCGATATCGCGAATGTGTACGCCGTCGAGAAAGCCCCATTCTTCGCCCCAAACGTTCTCGTTGCCGCGACCGAAGGCCGCGAGTTCCACTACGGAGCTGTTGGGCAGCCCGCTGAATCATGGCTGATGTGGGGTTCCACGCAAGACCCGTATGACTTGGACGGGTTCCCGCGCGTGCAACGTTCCGTCGAACTACTTCTCACCCCGGCCCGGGTTCTGTCGATCCTGAAAGATTTCACGCTTTTTGAGCAGCTACCCGGCGGTGGTGTGCGCAAACTCATCCCCAGGTATCCCCAAGTTGAGGCAGCAGAAGCGATCCACGCCCGTGTTCTCGCCGGTGGCCTTCAAGGGCTCATTTGGCACTATCAGGGCACCGGTAAGAGCCTGCTCATGGCGTTCGCCGCACTTATGCTCCTCAACGACGACGCCGCTGGCGGACCCACGGTCGTTGTGGTGCTTGACCGGCTCGATTTGATCGAGCAAATAGAACGCCAGTTCAAAACCGCTGGACTCCCGCGCGTTACGACGGCATCGACAAAAGAGCAGTTGCGCACGATCCTGTCGCAGGATCAGCGCGGCATCGTGCTCACCACTATTTTCCGTTTCGAAGATGCCGGAGAACTGAATACGCGTGACAACATCATCGTGTTCGTGGACGAGGCGCACCGTACGCAGGAAGGCAACCTGGGTGAGGCGATGCGAGAAGCGTTACCGAACGCCCGCTTCTTCGGCCTAACGGGAACCCCGATCGCTGACAAGGACCGGAACACGTACAAGCTGTTCGGGGACCCGGGCGATCCCGGTCATGTGCTGAACACATATTCGATGGAACGCTCCATCTCTGACGGGGCATCGGTTCCCGTCCATGTGGAAACCCGGCTCGTCGAATTCCAACTCGACGCCGACGCGTTGGAGGAAGCCGAACGAGCCCTCGCCGAAGAGGAAAACCTCACCGAGGAGGAACGCGAATATTTGACCGGTAGGGCCGGGCACGTGAAAACGATCCTGCTGAACCCGGACCGCATCCGTGCCGTCTGTGCTGATCTACTCACCCACTACGAGACAAAGATCGCGCCGAACGGTTTCAAAGCCCAAGTTGTCGCGTTCGATCGTGAACTTGTCGTCGCGTACAACACCGAACTGCGGCGCCTCATCAAGGAGCGAAACCTGACCTACGAAACCGCTGTCGTCATGACAGTCGGGTCGAAGGATGACCCGCCGACGTGGCTGGAATACAAGCTCGATCGGGCGCAAGAAGCCCACCTTAAAGAACGGTTCAAAGACCCGGCCGATCCGTTGTGTTTCCTCATCGTCACCGCGAAACTTCTCACCGGATTCGACGGACCCATCGAACAAGCCCAATACCTTGACCGTCCACTACGACGACACACCCTGTTCCAAGCGATCACTCGTACGAACCGTCGGTACACGAACCCGCTCACCGGGCAAGACAAACGCTACGGGCTGATCGTGGACTACATCGGGCTCGGCAACGAAATCGCCGCGGCGCTGAAAGCCGCCGACCCAGACACCGGCGGCAAACGCCCTGTCGATGTGGACGCGCTCGCTACCGAGTTCGAAGCCACACTCGCCGCAACCCTGTCCCCACGGTTTGACGACATCGACCGGACGGACAGCGGTTTCGAAGCCCTGCAGTCCGCACTCCAATCAATGCCAACGCAGACCGAACGTGACGCGTTCGCGAAAGACTTCACCGCGCTGTTCACGTTGTGGGAGTTCCTGGAACCACACGAAGTCCTCGACGCGCACGCCGCCGACTACAAATGGCTCGCACAAATCTATGAAGCGTCACGGCCCGCGAAAACCTCCGACGCGCTGCTGTGGCACAAGCTCGGACCAAAAACAATCGCCCTCGTCCACGCGGCCATGTCCGACATGACCGTCACCGGCAGCGGACTAGAAGAAATCGTTGTCGATCCGGACGCGATCGAAGCGATGCGCGAACTCATCCGCCAAGAAGAACTCGACATTGATCCAGACCGGGACCTTATGGCGAACCCGGTCACCGTAGAAGAAGTCCTCACCGTTATCGACAACCGCATCCGACGACGCCTAGAACAATCCGACCATCCGGTCTACCGGTCCCTCGCCGAACAAATCGAGAACCTCCGCAAACTCGCCATCACCAGAGCAGAAGACTCCATCGAATTCCTCAAACGAGCCCTCGAAGTTGCCCGCGCCGCCGTCGAAGCCGAACGCCTCGAAGCCGCCGGAGAACTCGACGCCAACACCGAAGCACTCCTCGACCCGAACGTTGGTGCTCTCACCCAAATCGTTGAACAATACGCACCTACCGACACCCCAATCGTTGTTACCGACGTAGT
>JAKPAQ010000653.1 GCA_029779385.1 Actinomycetes bacterium
AGTCGGCCATCAGGGCGCGTCTTGCCCGTATTCGGCAGATCTTGCGAGACCGGTAACCTTCAGGTCATGGAGTTGTCAGTGGTGCTGGTCACGATTGCCGCGATTCTCGCGGTCGTCTCGGTCGCCGCTGCCATTGTCGCGACCCGCGCGGTCGCCCAGATTCGCGAACTCCGCCAAGAACCCCCGGCCCCAGTGCTGGCCGAAATTGACAATTTGCCTGCTGAAAGCGGCGAGTCGTTGGCCAGACCTGAGCCGCTGGACGAAGCCGAATACAAGGTCGTCCACGGTCGCGTGATCGTTCAGCCGACGGGGGCCCAAGTGGTGGCCGCGACGATGACCAGGCCATCTGTTCGAGTGGCGATCTTCGTCTCCGGCGTGGCCCATGCGCTGCGTCCCGAAAGTCGCGACCGGATCAGGGCGCTAATCAGACGCGAGTACCTAGGGCGAAAGCGGGCCCGCCAGCGCGCAGCGAAAGCAGCCGCACGAGCCCAGAATTCGCCGCCGGGACAAGGAATGGTGAGGCAATGAGCGCACGAATCGTCTGGTTTGTCGCCGGGACCGCCGCTGGCGTATACGCCAGCGCCAAAGCAAGACGTGCGGCCTACCGAGTTTCCATGCCCGGGCTCATCGACCAAGCCGCGGCCCTCGGCTCGGGACTGCGGGCCTTCAACGCCGAAGTGCGCGACGGCATGGCCGCAAAGGAACACCAAATCCGAACCACCTCAGACCTTCCCCAACTCACCACCAAGGACCAAAACTGATGGAAACCGCTGAAATCCGGCGCCGATTCCTTACGCATTTTGAGAACGCCGGCCACACGGTCGTGCCGTCGGCGCCGCTGCTGTTCGACGACCCGAACCTTTTGTTCGTCAATGCGGGCATGGTTCCGTTCAAGCCATACTTCCTAGGCCAAGAGACGCCACCGTTCGAACGTGCCACGAGCGTGCAAAAGTGTGTCCGCACTCTCGACATCGAAGAGGTTGGCAAGACCACCCGCCACGGCACGTTCTTCCAAATGAATGGCAACTTCAGTTTCGGCGACTACTTCAAAGAGCGCGCCATCGAACTTGCTTGGACGTTGATCACCGGCAGCGTTGATGACGGCGGTCTCGGTTTTGATCCGGCCAAAATCTGGGTCACCGTTCTGCACACTGATAGCGAGGCCCGAGAACTCTGGAAAAAGGTCGCGGGGCTTCCCGACGAGCGAATCCAAAACCGCGGGTTGCTGGACAACTACTGGCATATGGGCGTGCCCGGCCCAGGTGGCCCCTGCTCGGAGATCTACATCGACCGTGGCCCCCAATACGGTCCAGACGGCGGACCCGAAGCCGACGAAGATCGGTTCCTAGAAATCTGGAACCTGGTCTTCATGCAAGAGGAGATCACTAACGTCCGCGCCAAGGACCAGTTCGATGTTGTCGGGCCGTTGCCCAGCCAGAACATCGACACTGGCATGGGCCTAGAGCGCGTCGCATACCTGCTCCAAGGCAAAGAGAACCTCTACGAGATCGACGAAGTCTTCCCTGTCATTGAGAAAGCGGCTGAACTCAGTGGCAAACGCTACGGCGAAAATGCCGAAGACGATGTTCGCTTCCGCGTAATCGCCGATCACGTGCGCAGCGGCCTGATGTTGATGGGCGACGGGGTAACGCCAGGCAACGAGAGTCGCGGCTATGTGCTTCGCCGACTGCTGCGCCGGGCAGTTCGTTCGATTCGACTGCTGGGCTTTGAGGATCGTGCCCTGCCCGAACTGCTGCCGGTGAGCCTTGAGCGGATGAAGGCGTCGTACCCGGAGTTGGAGGCCGACTTCGCCCGGATCAGCCAGGTCGCCTACGCCGAAGAGGACGCCTTCCGCCAGACCCTAGGTAAAGGCACACAGATCTTTGATGTTGCTGCCGCAGAACTCAAAGGCGCGGGCGCAACGGTCTTGACCGGAGACAAAGCGTTCCAACTGCACGACACCTATGGCTTCCCGATCGACTTGACGCTCGAAATGGCAGCCGAGCAGGGGCTGGCCGTCGATCAGGAGGGCTTCGTCGCCCTGATGGGCGAACAGAAAGCGCGAGCCAAGGCCGACGCCAAGTCCAAGAAGGGCGTCCACGCCGACACGACCGTTTATCGCGAGTCGATCGACACTTTCGGGCCGACCGAGTGGCTGGCCTACACCAACCTGATCACCGAGTCGAAGGTCCTGGCATTGCTTACTGCCGGCGCGACCGTCCCAGTGCTGAGCGAAGGCCAAGTTGGCGAAGTTATCTTGGACCGGACAGGCTTCTACGCCGAGTCCGGTGGTCAGAACGCAGACGCCGGAGTGCTGCGTTGGGACGGGGGCAGCGCCGAAGTCCTCGACGTCCAGCGGCCGATCAAGGGCTTGGTCGTTCACCAAGTTCGAATCACCTCAGGCGAATTGACGACGTCGACTCACCTGTCGGCCGAGGTCGACCAGCAATGGCGCATCGGCGCGCGCCAGGCCCACTCGGGAACCCACGTCGTTCACGCCGCCCTGCGCGAGGTGCTTGGCCCGACGGCGCTGCAGTCCGGCTCGTACAACCGACCGGGCTACCTGCGGTTGGACTTTGGCTGGAACAGTGCGCTGGACTCAGACCAGTTCCATCAGGTTGAGCACGTCTCGAACCGGGCCCTGCGCGAAGACCTCCAGGTCAGTCAGCATCTGATGAGCCTGCCCGAAGCCAAAGAGTTTGGCGCGTTGGCGCTGTTCGGTGAAAATTACGGCGAAGAAGTCCGAGTTATCGAAATCGGCGGACCGTGGTCGCGTGAACTATGCGGTGGAACCCACGTTGAACGCTCCAGCCAGATCGGCACTGTCGTACTTACCGCCGACGGCTCAGTGGGCGCAGGCAACCGCCGTATCGAAGCGCTCGTGGGTATTGAGGGCTTCGCGTACTTGGCCAAAGAACGAGACTTGGTGCGCCAGTTGAGTGAAGTGCTCAAGGCTCAGCCCGAGGATCTGACCACTCGGGTGCAGGACTTGGTTTCGCGGCTCAAAGCCAGCGAGAAGGAACTCGACAAGCTGAAGGCTGCTGAACTTCAAGGTGCCGCCGGCGATGTGGCCAAAGCGGCCAAAGACATCGACGGGGTTGCCTTTGTCGGCCACCGCGCCGAAGGTGTCGGCGGCGGCGACGTTCGCCAATTGGCGCTAGATATTCGTGGTCGGATCACCGATCGGCCGGCCGTGGTCGCAGTCATCGGCACCGCAGGCGACAAGCCGTCTGCGGTCGTTGCGCTGAATCCGGCCGCGATCGACCGAGGACTTTCGGCTCAGCAACTGGTTGCGCTGATCGGCGAGAAGATCGGCGGTCGTGGCGGCGGAAAGGCCGATGTCGCTCAAGGTGGCGGCACCGACATCGGTGGAATCGATGCCGCATTCGCGGCGGTCGAGTCGAGTTTGCAACGATGACACGCGGCCGACGATTAGGCGTTGACGTAGGTGACGCGCGGATCGGGGTTGCCGTTTGCGATCCCGATGGCCTGATCGCCACCCCGGTTGAATCTGTTTCCGCTGGCCCAGACGCTATTGGTCGGCTGGCCGAACTGGTCTCTGAATACGAAGCGATTGAAGTAGTCGTGGGCCTTCCAGTTGGTTTGTCTGGTCGCGAGGGGCCGGCCGCAGCGAAGGTTCGCGACTTCGTTTCCTTGCTTGAACCGGCAATTGGCGGTGTTTCGGTAAGGTTGGTCGATGAGCGTCTCACGACGGTCTCGGCCCAGTCGCAATTACATGCCAGCGGCCGCAACACGAAGTCATCGAGGTCGGTCATTGACCAGGCGGCCGCTGTAGTGATTTTGCAGTCGGCGATCGATGCGCAAAGAGCACGTGAAAGGTGAACCGCGATGACTGATGGCGGCGTGGATTTGCTCGGCGGTGTTTCGGCCGAGAGCCCCGAACCACCCAAGAAGTCAGGCGTGCGCCGATTGCTCGTGCTCCTGGCGCTGCTGGTTGTGTTTGGCGGCGGGTATTTCATCGCCATGAAAGTGATGGATCGACTCAGTGGGCCCGAGGACTACACCGGTCAGGGCACCGGCACGGTCACGATCACGGTGCCCGCGGGCGCGAACGGCGCTCAAATCGGGAAAATCCTCGCCGACGCTGGCGTGGTCAAGTCCGCCGAAGCGTTCTACCAGTTGAGCCTAAGCGATGTTCGGGCCCAGTCAATCCAGCCGGGAACGTACCGCCTACGCACCCACATGTCGGCCGAGGCGGCCCTGACCGCATTGGTTGATCCCTCGGCTCGCGTGCAGGCGAAGTTTACGATTCCTGAGGGTGCTCGCGTCGGCCAGATCGTCGAGATCATCTCGAAAAACACGGATCTGAAGGCCGAAGACTTGCAGGCCGCGCTGGACGACCCGAAGTCGATTGGTTTGCCCGATTTCGCCAATGGAAACCCCGAAGGCTACCTGTACCCGGAAACCTACTTTGTTGAACCCGGCGAGACTGCCCAAGAGGTCCTGTCACGGATGGTGAAGCAGACGTTGAAGGTCGCCAAAGACGAACGAATCGGCGAACTCGCGCCGGCGCTGGGGATGACCGGTGAGCAGATCCTGACCATGGCCAGCATTTTGGAGTACGAAGGTCAAAACCCCGAAGATTACGCCAAAATTGCCAGGGTTCTGTACAACCGGATCCAGCAGTCGATGCCGCTGCAGTTGGATTCGACGGTCTCGTACATCAGCAAACGCAAGGGCGACGTTTGGACGACCGCCGAGGAACGGGCGAACCCGTCCGAATACAACACTTATCAACATCAGGGTTTGCCGCCCGGGCCTATTGGTTCGCCGGGTGCGGCTGCGATTCGAGCAGCGTTGAACCCTGCGGTTGGGCCATGGTTGTACTTCTTCGCCAAGAAGGACGGTTCGGTTGTCTACAACGAAAGCTACGGCCAGCACACTGCTGACTGCCAAGCCGAATACGGCGCTGGCTCCTGCGGTGGCTGAGCTAGGGACGTTGTCGTGAAGTGCGCGGTACTCGGTTCGCCGATCTCGCATTCACT
>JAKPAQ010000307.1 GCA_029779385.1 Actinomycetes bacterium
GACCGCGCGAGTACGCGCCGGATTGCCCCCGCCCGCACCGGCCGAGAACACGACTGCGGCCGCACCGGCGAAAAGGGCGGCAAGTTCAGCAGTGCTCGCATGCACAATCTCGAGCACGACCGGGTTCGCGCCGACCAGCTCAATATCGGGGACCTGGGCCAGATCTCGGATCACCGAGTCCACGGCAAAACCCGCAGACTCAAGCAGGGGAGCGGCCAAAAGGGCCACCTTGCCGTGCCCGCCAAGAATCACGATCCGGTTGGTTTCAGGCATTTTGCTGCTCCGTTCCCTAGCAACTGATGGGATGTGGTTGCGTCACTCGTCACGGTAACCGGCAGGCAAAGCCAGCGCGGGTGGCCGATAAAAGTCTGTGAAATGATGGTCATGTTCTCGCGAGTGCTTGCAGGTGACAGGGAACGAACCAAAGGAAACGACATGATCGGCAATCGGATTTACTCCGCAGCCCTTTATTGCTGATGCCCTAACCCGGTGTTGGCGCCAGCGTCGGTATTTTCGGGAGCAACTTGTCTATTTCAACTTCGGTCGTGTTCAACGACCTCTCCTTTGCTTGGCCAGACGGCACCCCAGCACTAATAAATATCCGCGGTTCATTTGGTGACTCGCGTACTGGCTTCATCGGCTCAAACGGAGCCGGCAAGTCGACTTTGCTGCGACTCATCGCCGGCGAACTGGCGCCCACGGAAGGCACGATTGTCACCAGCGGCCTGGTCGACTATCTGCCCCAAGGCCTGACTTGGACCAGTTCCACCGTCGCTGACCTCCTCGGGATCTCGGAAGTTCGGGCAGCGCTTCGACAGGTTGAGGCTGGGTCGACTGACCAAAGCGCGTTCGACACTATTGGCGACCAGTGGGACATTGAAGACAAAATGGTCGCCGAGTTGGCTGCGCTGAGGTTGCCGACGGACTTAGACCGCTCAGTTTCGGCGCTATCTGGCGGTGAGGCGATGCTTATCGCCATCGCCGGCGTGCGACTTCGCGGCGCCGACATTGTGTTACTTGATGAGCCAACGAACAACCTCGACCGTGACGCTCGGCAGCGGCTTTACGACCTGATCGGCGCTTGGTCAGGGACGCTGATCATCGTCAGTCACGATGTCGAATTGCTCGACCTGATGGACGAGATGGTAGAACTTCGCGCCGGTGAATTGACTCGGTTCGGTGGCAACTACAGTGGCTACGTCAACTGGCTTGAAGTTCAACAGGCCGCAGCGGCCCAATCACTGCGTTCGGCAGAACAGGCACTAAAGCGCGAAAAGCGTGAACGGATCAAAGCCGAAGATCGGATCGCCCACAGCGAACGCCAAGGTCGGAAAGACCGGACCAACCGAAAATATGTCGGAATGATTGTCGATAAACGTCGCAATGCTGCCGAGAAGTCCCAAGGGGCCAGGCGCAGTAACGCCGACCTGTCAGTCGTTGGCGCCAAGAGCGCGGTCGAAGCGGCCGAAGCCCAAGTCCGCGCCGATGACCAGGTTCAACTCGTCTTGCCTGAAGTCAATCTGTCCAGCTCCAAACGACTGGCCGAGTTGGTCAGCAGCGACGGGCGTGACTTTGTGATCGCCGGGCCGATGCGGGTCGGCTTGGTTGGCGCGAACGGGGTCGGCAAAACAACACTTATCGAGGCTTGTCTGGCCCAAGCAACGGCGAAGACGGCCTACCTGCCGCAGCGGATCGTGCTCGACGACGAGAAATCAGTGTTCAACACGGTCCGCGAGTTCGCACCGAACGTGCCGCCGGCGCAACTCAAAAACCAACTTGCGTGGCTGCTGTTGCGTGGCTCGACCCTTGAGCGCCCTGTTGGTTCACTGTCGGGAGGCGAGCGGTTCAGAGTCGCGTTGGCGCGGCTACTGCTCGCTGATCCACCAGCTGAACTGCTGGTTCTGGACGAGCCAACAAACGACCTCGACCTGGCCAGCATCGACCAACTCGTGGTCGCACTCAATGCCTTTGGCGGTGCGCTGATCGTCGTCAGCCACGATCGGCGGTTCCTTGACCGGCTCGAACTAGAAGTAGTACTCGAACTCGACCAGGACGGGATCCTCAGCCAACAGCGTTAGTCATCGAACGGCTGTCCCGGCGACTCTGCTACCGGTCACTTCGGGTTAGTGGCGAGCCGGATCCCGGCCAGTTGGTGGGACTGAGCACCCACATTGCCCGCACTGTCCCGGATCGTGCAGGTTTCATCGACTCGGTTGCCTTGAATCAGGTTCGCTTGAACGTGAATCTGCCCTGTCCCCGGTGAGGGCACGGCGCGAACGTAATTCGAAAGTTCCAACTACGG
>JAKPAQ010000660.1 GCA_029779385.1 Actinomycetes bacterium
GGCAGGAAGGTCGCCAATGACCTCAACAGCCATCATCTTTGGCTTGGCTTGGGGCAGCGTCTGGGTGGCGAGGACATGCTCTACCTCGCTGGTGCCGATGCCGAACGCCAACGCGCCGAATGCTCCGTGCGTCGAGGTGTGCGAGTCGCCACAAACGACTGTCATGCCCGGCTGGGTCAGGCCCAACTGGGGGCCGACGACGTGCACGATGCCCTGCTCGATGTTGCCCATCGGGTAGAGCCGCACGCCAAATTCCTCGGCGTTTCGGCGAAGCGTCTCGACCTGGGTGCGCGAGACCGGGTCAGCGATCGGCTTGTCCAGATCGGTGGTCGGAATGTTGTGATCTTCGGTTGCCAAGGTCAAGTCAGTGCGGCGAACCTTGCGCCCGGCGAGGCGCAGGCCGTCGAAAGCCTGCGGACTGGTGACCTCATGCAAAAGGTGCAGGTCAATGAACAGCAGATCGGGTTCTCCGACCGCGGAACGGACGACGTGATCGTCCCAAATCTTCTCGGCGAGGGTCTTGCCCATGATTTTCTCGATTCTGAAGGGTTGCGTCTCACAATGCGATACGGCAGTATCAAGACATGGACAACTCTAGCGGAGTCGGCGTTCTAGATAAAGCCGCACTTGTACTCGCGGCTCTAGAACCGGGCCCAGCAACGCTGGCCGGACTAGTCACTGCCACCGGACTTGCCCGGCCAACGGCACACCGACTGGCCGTTGCCCTCGAACACCACCGGCTAGTCGCGCGAGATATGCAAGGACGGTTCGTGCTGGGACCTCGACTTACTGAGTTGGCTGCCGCCGCTGGCGAAGATCGCCTCCTAGCCGCCGCCGGCCCTGTCCTAGCGCGGTTGCGCGACATCACCGGGGAGTCCGCCCAGTTGTTCCGCCGCCAAGGCGACCACCGAATCTGTGTTGCCGCCGCCGACCGACCGACCGGCCTGCGCGACTCGATCCCGGTCGGCAGCCAACTGACCATGGCTGGCGGCTCGGCGGCCCAAGTCCTGCTCGGCTGGGAAGATCCAGAACGGATGAACAAGGGCCTAATGAAAGCCAACTTCTCGGCCGCAGAACTAGCCGCGGTCAGAAAACGTGGCTGGGCGCAAAGCGTCGGTGAACGCGAATCGGGCGTCGGCTCGGTTTCGGCGCCAGTGCGCTCCCCCAGCGGGAAAGTCGTCGCCGCCGTTTCGGTTTCTGGCCCGCTTGAACGCCTCACCCGCCAGCCCGGTCGGATGCACGCGCCGGCAGTCGTTGCCGCAGCCGAGCGACTCTCCCAGACCCTGCGCCGCTGACCAGTTGGCGAGTTTCTCACTCAGAACAAAGAGTCCTGCTCCAATGCGAGTAGGAACTGTTTACGTTCGAGACCGCCCGAATATCCCGTCAGTGAACCGTCAGCACCAATAACTCGGTGGCAGGGCACCACGATTGGAATCGGATTAGCACCATTGGCCGCGCCGACCGCTCGAGAGATCCCCGGCGCGTAACCCAAATCCGCGGCAACCTCACCGTAAGTTCTGGTTTGGCCAAACGGAATCGTCCGCAGGTAGGACCAGACCTTGCTTTGGAACTCGGTCCCGTCCAGAGCCACCGGCAGCTCAAATTCCTGACGCTCGCCGGCGAAGTACTCCCCCAATTGCTGCTCAACCTCGTCAAGCAGTCGATCGGCGGAACGGTCACCCACCACTTCGGCAGCAAACTCGATCCTTGTCAGCAGACCAGAATCCACGTGAATCCGAAGTCCGCCCAGCGGCGAATCCAGCCAACGAGTTTTCATGCGATCCTCCACGCAAATTGAGTCGCCATCACGACACCTATCTTTGCCGAAGGCTACAACGTGACCCCCGCTAGGTTGAACCAATGAAACCCCAGTCGCGCATTGGCCTGTTGCAGGTTTGTGTTGCTGCCGTGCTCTGGGGAACCAGCGGGCTGGTCATGACGACCCTGCACGACCGCGACGGTCTCGGCGCCATGACCGTTGGCGCTTGGCGGATGGTGTTGGCGGCCGCCGCATTGCTGATTTTCGTCGCCGTCACTGGCCGACTGGGGTCGGTTCGCCAGACGATGCATAACCACCCGACGCTGACGGTCGTCATTGGTGCGGGCACCGCCCTTCATCAAGGCCTGTATTTCTCGTCGGTGCTGATGGTTGGCGTCAGCGTGTCGACCGTGGTCGCGCTCGGCTTGGCCCCAGTCTTGGCCGCCACCGCTGAACACCTATTAGCGAGAACCAGACCCAGCATCCGCGACGTTGGCGTTCTAGCTGCCGCCCTCGCGGGCCTGATCCTGATCAGCCTCAACGCCGACCACGGCGCTCCGGCGCCGCTGGACCGGCCCGGCTTAGGCGTTGCCTTGGCCATCGCTGCCGGGTTCGTCTACGCCACCACCACTGTGTTGGGGCACACCATGGCGAAACAAGTTGAACCAGTCGCGCTGACTACCGCAACAACTTGCGTCGGCGCGCTGACCTTGGCGCCGTTCCTTGCCGTGGCGCTAGCGGCCGGCGAGCCAGCTATCGGTCTTTCGACCGGATCGCTAGCACTGCTGTTCTACCTCGGCACCGCCACGATGGCACTTTCTTATGGCCTGCTTTATGCGGGGCTACGCACCACTCCTGGCTCGGCCGCGACCATTGCCACCTTGCTGGAGCCAATCGCCGCCGGCGCATTGGCCGCGCTGCTACTAGGCGAGCGCCTTGGTCCAGCTGGCATCGTTGGCGCCGTGTTGATTCTGGCTGCAGTGGTCGCGCTGCGACCAGAACCGCAGCCACCGGTAGCGAACTAGTTGACTGTTTTTGTAAGCCAACGATCCGAACTGACCGGCTACCGGGCATGCTTGGCTTATGGAGTCGATGAACCGCGTCCAGCGGGCCGCAGATCTAGCGCTCGGCGCAGCGCTAACTGCCGCACCCACCGCTGGGCGGGTAGCCAAAGTGGCCTTCGCCCCAGCAGTTATTACCTGGCGACTCGTTCGACGTCCACCACTGGTTCCCGAACAGTTCACCCTAGCCACGATTGCCGATCGTTGGGAAGCGCGCGGGCGGGTCGCTCGCGAACTCCAGATCGATCAGGGAATCGACAAAACGATCGAAGTTTTTGACCTGCTCGTGCCGGCGCTGACCACTGCGGCAGTAGATCGCATCGACCTGGTTGACCTAATCGGCCGCGTCGTCACCACTGAAACCGTCGACGCGGCGATCGCGCAAATCGATATCCCAGCAGTAATCGGGCAGGTGCTAACCCCGGCGACGATCGATGCGGCACTGAGCGGGCTAGACCCAGTCGCGCTGACTGAGCGGTATCTGGACCCAGTCGTCGTCGAAAAGTTGGTCGCCCTCGCGCTGCCTCCACTACTTACTTCCGTCTTGGAACAACTGGACTTGACTGAGATTGTGCGCCAGAACGTCGACCTGCTGGCCCTGTCAAATGATGTGGTCGAACAACTCGATCTGGCTGGCATCACCAATGAAGTGATCGACGAAATCGATCTGCCAAGCATCATCCGTGAATCAACTTCCGGGGTTGCCACCGAAGTGGTGCGCGGCACTCGGGCTTCGGCCGCCTCGGCCGATGAAGCGATCGCTAGTTTCTTCGGCAGAAAGCAACGTGACTAATGGCCGCGGAACGAACGGTTAGCGATCTGCAGGGCAAGACCGCTGGGGTGGCTACCCGAACGATGGCGGGCGCCGTTGACTATGCCTTTATCTGGTCCATCGTTGGCTTGTCCTATTTGGGGCTGGCCATCTTAGGTTTTTTGATCAACCCACGGCGGTTCACTTGGCCAGACGTGCCGATCGGGTGGTTCCTGCTCGCCGGGTTCGTCTTAATGTTTTTCTATCTGTGGCTGTCTTGGGCCACTCGCGGCAAAACCTTTGGCTCGATGGTGCTGGGTACTCGGGTGGTTTCACTCGACGGCGACCGACTCGACTTCATCCGTGCCGGATTGCGCGCCGGATTCGTTACCGTTTTCCCAATCGGACTGTTCACCTGCGCGATTACGCCCGGTTCGCGGTCGATCCACGACATCCCACTCGCGACCAAGGTCATCTATCACTACAAGGTGGACCAACTCAGCGATGATCCCAACCCCGTTCAGGAACGTGAATGAACTTGCGGTTGACCCTTTGCGCGGTGCTGCTGGTCACCGGGTGCGCCACCACCCCATTGCCACAAACTTCGCCGAACACCTCTCCTAGCTCCACGCCCAGCCGGTCCGAGACGAACACGACGAAACCTTTGACGACGGTCTCGACCGCTTCGGCAAAACCGCCAAAAGCCGAATCAACTGCTCGGCGAAAACTTAGCGAATTAACTGTGACGAACCGACCCAAACCGGTTTCGGACTATTCGCGCCGTGAGTTCGGCTCCAGTTGGCGAGACACCGACGGCAACGGCTGCAACCAACGCGACGACGTGCTCCTGCGAGATGCGGTTGCCGGCTCGACCAAGGTGCAGCGACAAGGGGCGTGCGACCACGACGTTTTGGCCGGCACTTGGATTGATCCTTATAACGGCCAGACCCTCAGCTTTGATGATCTGAAGAACCTGAGCCAGGCCCAAGGTATTCAGATCGACCACGTCGTCCCCCTCGCTGAAGCTTGGTCTTCGGGGGCGGCAGCATGGCCGCGGGAACGAAGGATTCAATTCGCGAACGACTTGTCGGTCTTGCGCGCTGCCGGTGGCCGAACGAACGCCTCCAAAGGCGCCTCAGATCCAGCCGCCTGGCGACCTAAAAAGGCCTACCAGTGCGGCTACGCCATGAAGTGGATCGAGATCAAGCACCGCTGGGAACTGACCGTCGACCGCAGCGAAGTGGCCGCCTTAGAGTCCATGCTCGATACCTGCATCACAAAGGCTCCCTGATCTCTAAGCGAGATCAGGGAGCCTTTGCGAACTGGTAGCCCCGACGGGATTCGAACCCGCGCTACCGCCTTGAG
>JAKPAQ010000314.1 GCA_029779385.1 Actinomycetes bacterium
GGTAGCGACGGCAGCAGCGCCAGCACGAGTCCGGGGGTTAGCGCAGTCCACGTGCGACTGGCCGGCTTCGTGTGCAGATGCCACCAACCGGCGGCAAGCAGGGCAACGGCAAACGGGGCCGTGTACGCCTCAATCGTGGTGACATCGCTGGCGGCAAGGCGGAAAATCCAGGCCAGACCGGCCAATGCACCGGCGATGTACCGCGCCCACTTGCGATCTTCGTCCAACAGGCCTACGACCGCACAAGCAGTAGCACCGATGGTGAATGCCAGAGCAGCCATGGCGAGGCTGTCCACTTGAAGCATCGCCGCTGCGAAGATCAGCGCTGCGGCAACCTCCACTGCGATTCGGTGCCAGCCATACTCGTCTAGCCCCATCGCCAACAGGACCAAAGCCGCGGCGAAACCGACCTGCACGATCGGCAGCCAGGCCTGGTTGAAGTCGAGCAGGTAGGAGGCCTGGTTCACTGCCGACGACAGCACCCACGCCGTCAGTGCCGCACCAGTCGCACTGACAATTTGGCGAAACTTGGAGTCCGAGTTGCGGTCAAACCACGCAATCAACGCGAACGCAATCGCCGAGGCAACCAAAACCAGTACCAACTGCAACGAGAGCGACGGCACGAGTTTCTGGCCGGCGAGGACAAGGACCGGACCAAAGACAGCAAAATACTCGTTATTGCCCCGGGTCAGAGAGGCAACAATTAGGCCGGCCGCCACCAGGCTCAGACCGTGAACCACGTAGGGCAATTCAAAGCCACCGATGGCGGTAACAACCATCACCGCACCGAGCACGACAGCAACTGGCAGGTGGAACTCGCGCCAAGGCAGGATCGGTGACGTCCAGCGGCGCGCCCCAATCCCCCAAACCACCAGTAGTGCGAAGGCGACTGCGCCGAGCCACGGCGCCTCAATGAACGTCTCAGTCGGAGCCACCCAGGTTTTCGAGGGATCTGCGGCCATTAGCGCTTGGTCGGCCCGTTCGAAGTTGACGGTTGCCACATAGGCGCACCACAGCAGTACGACGCCAGCGCCGGCAACCGACGCCAGGCGTTCGCCCGCCGCGCGAGCAGTTGGCCGCGTGATCGTCCACGCGATCAGCGCACTGGCCACCGCAACGGACAAGAAGGCCAGGTGGAAGGAGTACTCGACCATGGTGGAGTCTTCGCCGTTGAACCAGAGCACCCCACGGAAGAAACCCCAAACCAGAAGCAGTCCGAACACACCAGCGACTGCCATCGCCGGTTCGGTGATTCGAGGGCTGATGAAACTAATCCCGATCGCCGCTGCCATCAACGTCAGCATCGGCAGCGCCGCAAAGAAGTCGAGTGGCGGATCTGAACTAACGACCTCCGTGGCCGCGATCGCGACCAGCGCGATGGCGAAGAACACCGCTATCGGGGCGCTCACCCATTTCATTACGTCGAACTTCAACCACAACGAGGCCAGGACAACAAACGCAACTAGGACGAACCCAACGGCAGTCGGCCAGAACGGACTGAACTTCTCGTTGAGTTCAGCGACCCGAGCCGTCACGGCGATTCCCGAAACCCACGGCGTCAGCCCGGCAACAACTTGGGGGCTGATCAGGTTCCGCTCGAAGTTCGGCCGGGTGCGCTTGACTATCAGTGCGGCCACGCCGCAAACCAGCACCGTCCAGGCGACGCTAACCCACGCGAAGTCGTCCCAGTCGAGGCCGAACAGGCCCTCACCGACGGCAGCAAACACGTCCAGCGTCAGCAAAGCAAGGAAGACGACCCATAGCGCTTCGGCGGTGCCGATCAGGGTCTTTCGACTCGCCCAACTGGCGGCAACCCCAATCAAGGCGGTGACGGCGAGCAGGATCATGGCCCTGCCCAAGATGCCAAGATCGCCCCACGCGATCGTCACGAAGATAAAGCCAGCGACCACCAGGCAAAGCGCACCTAGGCCGAGCAGGATCGAGCCGACTGACCACGACCGACGCGGGCGCCGAAGTGGCACCTGCTGTGCCACCAACGGAACCTCGTGGCTCGCCGGAGTTTGAGTTGGGGTTTCGGCGACCGCCGGCCCGAGCTTTGCCGCCGCCACCAGTTGGTCGGCTTCAAGGAAAAGCGACCAGAGCCGGAGCGCTTCCTGCGATTGCAGGTCAAACCCGCAGTTAGGGCAGAACCGCTGCGACCCGAAGGTTCCGCGACACGACGGGCAGGCTTTCGGATCGGCGTATTGCACCCCCGCAGTGAACCGTAAATCTCGTTACCCGGCAAGATGACTACTTCCAGAACGGCTGTTCGCAGATAAAGGGGGCAAGACAGGCAGATGATGATCGAGGCACTCCCGTCACTCGAAAACATGCGCGCAAACACCGGGGCCGTGAACCGATACCGCTGGCAGTTCCTTGGCACAGTGCTTGTTTTCATTTTTGCGCTGGCCTGGATTGGCGAAGGCAAAACCTATGTATTCGCAGCTAGCACGGCGATGATTATCGGCGTCCCGCTTGCAATCGCCGACTATTTCAATCGGCTCAAAAACATTCGCGAATCGGGCATCCGGGTCAACGGGGACTCGGTACAAATTTGGTCCCCTCGATGGCTGATCGACACCAACCCTGGTCCGCACCTGCGTATCGTCGATGTCTGGCAAATGGACGGAGGTTTCCCGGTAAACCTGCGCATCCACGACATCGAGTCCGGTTGCACCGTGGTACTCAAACAGATCCTCTTCAATCCAGATGAGCTTTATGCCGCGATCGAGAACTTGACCCCGCACCAATCAACAGTCTTTTTTGACAAGTCCTCCGCCAAGGTGGATCCGATTTTCAAGCCTTGTTTGCCGTGGCTCTACCGTCACGCTCGACTGATTACCTGGGTCGTCGCCTTGGGGCTGATTTTGGGCGGAACAGCTGCCTATATAGCTGTGGTGGGGTTGGAGAACCTGTGATCAATTGCGAACGCAAACTCGCGGAAAGGTGCCCGCGATGAACGAAGTTGAAAGCTCAAAAGTCGGTTGGGATCCGATTCGCTGGCTTCGCCGACTGACGACCAAGCCCCAACCGCTGCCCGCTGAAGAGCCGCCTCCTCCCGTGCGGATCGAGGCCCTACCGTCACGCGAGCACATGCGCGCAAACTTGGGCCAATCTAGTTCGATGCGTTGGACAATCGCTTCGGGAGTCC
This sequence comes from Actinomycetes bacterium, assembly GCA_029779385.1. Next base: position 3,152 of record JAKPAQ010000314.1, read on the forward strand.
TGGCTGCCATCGGCGCCTACGGCAAACTCAGCGGCGGCGGCGTTTGGATTGCGGTTATCCTCGCCCTTCCCATCGCTCTCCCGATCGTGATCGGCACGTTCATTAACCGTTCGCGTCATATACGCAGTTCGGGTATCCGGATCCATGGTGATGCGGTGGA
>JAKPAQ010000094.1 GCA_029779385.1 Actinomycetes bacterium
CCGCCACGGAATCGGCATAAACGTAGGTCAGCGTCGATACGGCCGGCTCAGAGCAGCCGGTACGCGTGCATCGCCGTTGCAGTCCCACGTGGCGAGGTTAGTCCGGCGCACCCAACTTCGGGCGTAGGCTCACCGCGTGGCAACTGAAACCGGGCCGACGAACCAGGATGTTTTCGGGCCTCGCCCAGGCCGGGCCCGCGACCGGAGAGGACGAGGTCAGCGAGGCGCGCTCTCGTTACCTGGCCCACTTTCGCCAGCCGGCTTGCCGATCCACCGAACACGGCGTGAATCCTTCGACACCGCAGTGGCCGCAATTTTGGCCCGGCTGGACCACCATTTCGAGCGCGAACCCGAACATGTTGAGGTGGCCGTCGAAGAGGCCCCGAGGCTGCCTGAAACGTGGACCGACCCGGTCCCGCTGAGCATAGTGAACCCGGCCCCGGCCGGGCACCGGATCGTGCTCTATCGCTTGCCGATCGTCAGTCGCGCCAGCGAGGCCGACGAACTCGACGACATCATCTGGACGGTGCTACTGCGTCGGTTGGGCGAGGTGTGGCATCACTCGGCCGAAGACCTCGACCCCCGCTGAGGTTTAGCGAACTGAAACTCCTGGGGCAATCACCGTCAGCGGCGCGGGTCGCACGACCGATGCGGCGATCAGGTTCTTGTCTCGCCAATTGGCCCCGACCCAGACTTTGCCTTCGCCAACAGGTCGAATGACCCGATAGGCCGAGTCACGCATCTTCGGTTTCGGCGCGAGCACGGCGGAGCCGGCAGCGACGTCAACTTGCGCGGTTCCTAACGACTCCATCTGAGCGGTGAAGTCCTCCACCTCGACCGTGGCCGCCGATTCGGCTGCGCTCACGACCAATTGGACCGGCAGACCAGCTAATTCGGTCGGCACCGCAGCCGGACCAGTCAGTGCGCTGGCCGGAACAACGGTGGCAATATCGTCTGCCGTTGCCACCGTCAGGCTGGCAACTACCGGAAGGTCTGAGGTGACGCTCAACGCAGACTGGGCCAACTCAACCTGTGCTGGCACCGCGACTACTCGCACCGACTCCGGCGGAACCGCGATGTCTTCGAGGCCTTGGGCCGAGAACGAACCTGCGGGACCGCGAACCTCCACTTTGACGTGCGCGGTGGAAGTCGACGGGTTCACCACGGCCAAGCGCGCGCCAGCAGTAGTCGGTGGACCAACCAGAACCTGCGATTTCGCCAGTGCCGAAGTCGGTGCAACCACCTCGATCCCGCCGGACCCAGCATCGGTAGCGATCGCCGACAGTGCACCGCGACGCCGCGAGACACGCACCGCGACGACTGCCTCACCGGCCGTCACCGCTTCAACCTCCACGACCTTGGTTTTCCCGCCTTCAACGACCAGCCCCGCGGTGTCGCTCGATTCGATAGCGCCGAGTTCACCCCACCAGCTCACGTCGGCCACGGCCCGTTCCGAACCCAAATTGACAAGCGTGATTTTTGCCGCAGTCCGGTCTGAATCGGCAAGGCCAACGAACCAGGCTTCATCGATGATCGACGGGCAAGCCGAAAAGGCCGAACCCTCTCCTTGGTCTTTGGTGCCCCGGCCTGCGACGTACCCGACAGGCCCCGAGGACTTCCCTTCTTGCGACAGGACTAACGATTGGGGCCCCGGGACTGCACTCCGCCAGCTAGCGGCGTCCGAAAAGACAGCTAGGTCTGCGGCAGTGTCAGGAATCGTTACCGCCTGAGCCGAGGTCCCGGCTTTGACTTGACCGGCCATCACGGTCCAATTCTGCTGAGTCGGGCAAGCCCAACTGGCCTGCTCAACTGGTACGGCGCGTTCTCCGCCGTCAACCGTTGCCGGCTCTGGTTCGGGGACGAAGGAGGCGACCACGACCAGCACCAAAGCCAGAACAGGCAGGACGAACCTGGGCGAAACTCGATTAGTCATTCGATCTCCTGAGCTTCTTGCGGCTCCTCGGTACTTCGATGCACCGGCAGCGCTGCGACGAAGACGACCAACCACAGCAGCAGCCAGCCGCCGGAGATCCACGGTCTAAGCGGTCCGGCCGTCGGCAATGGTTCGGGCTCGGCGTCAGAAGTAATGGCCCAAACCCGCGAGCTCGGCGAATCGCTGCCCTTCTGGGTCAGCCCAGGCGCAATATCAATTCGGCGCGCAAGGCCCAGATCAACATCGGGGGCGTAAAGATGATCTACGCCAAGCTTTGCCAATTCTTCAACGTCGTCGCTAGAGGGAGTGGTCAGCAGCGATTCAACGGCGTCGTGAAGTCGCTCCTCGCGATCAGCGGTAGTGCGAAGTGCCTCAGCACCTAGGAACGGCCCAGACCCCACGACGGCGTCGGCCACGATGCCTGCTTCTGAATCTCCGGTGAGCACGACCGTGGTGCCGTTGCCTGCTGCCAAGAAGGCGGGCACGAGTTGAACCGGGTCGGCCTGGAGTGGATCGTCGATCCCGCGCACGACCCACCAGCCACCTGCCAAGATCGGGAAGATCGCCAACATCACTACTGCTGGTTTAGCCCATTGGCGGTACTTGCGAGTTCGCAACATCGGCCACGCGAACAGCACTGCGGTCATCAGGCCGGCCAGCCAGAGCCCCGCGCCAAGCCCGGCCCAGGCGCGCACGGCCGGCGCTCCCGGATATGGCGTAAAGGTCGAGACCGAAGCCGCCAGACCGACAACCAGACCGGCGACTGCGACGATCCAGGCCACGGTCACCGCGCGCCTAGTCGGCGGCGGAATGAGCGCGGCAACAGCCAAAACCACCAACGGAATCGCGATCCAAGCCGGCGTGGCCCCGATGGCACCGCCGGAGCCACCTGCCACTTGAAGCGCGGTCGCCGGAGCATCGACCGGGTTCCCTGCCTCCCACCAGATTCGTCCGCTGAGAACTCGGTCGAACAACCACGGCCCAAGCAGGACGGTGCCGATCAGCGCGCTAAGCGCCAGTTGCCGTGCCGCAGGCCGCGCCACAAACGCGCACAGCCCCAAGGTCACCATCGCCAACAACCAGGCCACTGGTGCGAAGGCGGCGACGACCGCGATCAGCAGGCCGACAGTGATCGCAGGTGGCCAAGTCGGTTCGAGCACCAGCCGCAGCAAAATGTTGGCGAAAAGTGGCAAAATCACCAGCGCGATGATCGTGCCAACGTAGCCACCACTTGCCGCACCTGTCACCACGACGAGCAGCCCATAGGAAACTGCCCACGTCATCCGTGCACCACGGTCGTCACTGATAAGTCGACCAAAGCGGTGGGCAGTTAATGCCGCGGCTGGCACCGCAAACACGATCAGCAGCCAAGTCAGCAGGCCGGGCGCGAACCACAACGGAACTCCGAGGACTGAAAGGATGTTCACATAGGCGGGGGCTTGATCGGCGCTACCCAAACCAACTAGGTGCGTGCGCTCAAACAACAACGCCCACCACTGCGAGATCGAGCCTGCTGCGGGCGGCAGGACGTCGCTGGTCAGCGGTGAGCCCACCACCGAACGACCGGCCACGAGCGCGGCGGCGAATAGTCCCAAGACGCAGGTCAGCCACGGGTGACGGCGCCACCACGGCGGCAGTTCGACCACTACGGGGTCATCGCGCTCGCCGTCTTCGCCGAGCGTGCGCAACCCCATCGTTTCGACTTCCTCCGGCCGCACCACGGTTTGAACCGTCGAAGCCGCGAGGTCAAGTCCGTGTTGATAAGGCATCCAAAAGGAGGCGAACAGGTCTTTTAAGTCACGGTTTGAACGGCGGAGCAACGGCTTTCTCGCGCCCCGCGCCCTGGACATCTGCCCGGGCTTGCCAAATACGTGACCGATAGCCACAAGTTCGCCGCGAGCACTGCGCAAGTCCTTTCCGAACAAAAAGCCAACAAACCGCAGCAGCGAGCCGAAAAGGAGCCTGGTGCTAACGAGCACGAAGCGATGGCGGTCGGCGTTGGCGAGCATCGTCCACAGGGCGGCTGCCCGGCGTTCACCGGAGTGCTCGACGATCCCGCCGCGTCGAACTCGGCGCCGATTCCTGGCGGCTTCAGCGTGAAACAGCACGGCCTTGGGTGCGGTCCTGACTCGGTAGCCGGCGCGATTCGCCCGCCAGCCAAAGTCGATGTCGTCGAAGAA
>JAKPAQ010000102.1 GCA_029779385.1 Actinomycetes bacterium
GGCAGCGATAATTACAACGCGGCCACCGATGTCACCCAAACATTCACCATCGCCAAGGCCAATCAAACGATCGACTTCACTGACCCGTCCGACAGCGCATTCACGCCCGGCGGGAACGTGAGCCTGACGGCGTCGGCAACCTCTGGCCTCGATGTCAGCTTCGCGAGCAACAGTTCGAACGTCTGCACGGTCTCGGGCAGCACCGTCACGATGGTCGCCGCCGGGACGTGTTCGATCACCGCGTCGCAGGCGGGCAACGACAACTACAACGCCGCCCCCGACGTCACCCAGACGTTTGGCATTGGCATGGCCGATCAGACCATCGACTTCACTCAGCCCAATGACGTCACCTTCGGTGTGAGTCCAGTGGCATTGTCTGGAACCGCAACTTCTGGCCTCGATGTCAGCTTCGCCAGCAACTCCGCCAGCGTCTGCACCGTTTCCGGAGCGACGGCCACAATCGTGGCAGCGGGAACTTGCAGCATCACCGCGAGCCAAGCAGGCAGCGACAACTACAACGCGGCAGTACCCGTCACGCGCACCTTCGAGGTTGGACTGGCTTCGCAGACCATCTCTTTCACTCTTCCGTCGCAGGTCTCAATAGAGGGCGGCACGATGCCTCTCACCGCCACCGCGACCTCCGGTTTGACCGTGGCCTTCACGTCTCAGACTCCGAGTACTTGCACGGTGTCTGGAGTAAGCGCTCAACTCCTCGCCGCCGGAACGTGCACAATCACCGCCGCGCAAGCCGGGGATGGCAACTACTCACTGGCGCCGGACGTTACAGCTTCGGCGAATCTTCAAGCGCTGCCACCGCCGCTTGTCGATGTGTGTTCACCAGACGGTTCGTGCGCCGACGCTGATCTCGCTGGTATCGATCTCGCGGGCGTGGACATGGCGGGTATTGACTTCGCAGGTGCGAACTTCACGGGCGCGAACCTGACCGGCGCCAATTTCACTGGCGCGAACCTCTCCGGCGCCAATTTCACGGGCGTCGCCGCACAGTCGGTTGTCCTGCAGAGTGCAAACTTGACGGGCGCCAACTTCA
>JAKPAQ010000109.1 GCA_029779385.1 Actinomycetes bacterium
TGCAGGACTCCAAGTCCGTCAGCCGTGAGTCCGCTCGGTAGAACCGGCAACGTGAATGTCACCGTCAGCGTCTTTCCTGCTGCGGCGGCATCTGCCTGGAGCCCAGCGATCGCCTGGCCACGACGAACGTTCGACGCATGATCGGACTGTGCTGCACCTTCAATATCGAAGTCGATACGAGTCAGGTTGTAGCGATCGATCACCGACTTGTAGGCGGCCTTGAGCGAAGCAGCGCTCGAGCACTTCGCGGCAACCTCTGTACCTGCGGCACCTCCGAAGCTGACGGCAACTTGGCCACCAGCGGCCTGCAGGTCGCTGATCGTCTTGTTCATCGCATCGATCTGGCTGCCAGTCGAACTCGGCGACAGGGATGCGTATCCGCCCCAGGCGGGCGAACAATCACCTGGTGAGGTGATGAATGCCGCGGTGTAGGACGTGATTCCGGTGGCCGCCTTTGCTGCCATGAGGTCCGGAGTTGGCCAGTTGGACAAGTCGGCATACGGGGCAACTTTGAAGTTGGCCGGAAGTGGTACGGGTGCTGGTGCCGTGGGTGTTGGTGTCGGGGTTGGAGTTGGGGTCGGTGTCGGAGTTGGTGTTGGCGTAGGGGTTGGGATCGGAGTTGGCGATCCTCCACCGACTGCACAGGTGCGAGCCCCTCCCGACGTTGTTGCTGCGCACGTTGTCGGGTTCGCTGGGACCGACGCGTAATTGGCAGTGAGCCCAAACGTTGCGGTCGCACCCGTTGCTAACGATCCGTTCCAGGCCTCATTTGAAACGATCAAGTGCGTTGGCGTGGACTGATTGATCCCACTCCACACTGATCCCGGGTTCAATCCCCAAGGGACATCGACCTTCCAGGAACTGATCGCCGGGCCGTTGTTCTTGACGGTGACGTTGTATGTGCCGCCACCACCCCACGAACTTGAGGTGTACGACAAGCTGATCCCGGCGGCCGGGGTCGGCGTGGGCGTCGGCGTCGGCGTCGGGGTCGGCGTCGGCGTCGGGGTCGGCGTGGGAGTCGGCGTCGGGGTCGGCGTGGGCGTCGGCGTCGGGGTCGGCGTGGGAGTCGGGGTGACCCCTGGGATCGTGCAAGTGGTGCCTGCCACCGCGCAGCCACTTGGGGTCAGCGCCGCCCCTGTTGTTCGTGACGCATTAAGCCCAAAAGTGGCCGATGCCCCAGGTGCGAGTGCGGTCGCCCAAGAGGGCGCAGTCGTCCGGAATCCGGCCGGGTTGTTAGGAATTGCCGACTTGGTGCCATTCCACAAATCCGTCACCTTGTTGGTGGTGAAGAGATCAATCGTCCATGGGTTAAGCGTTGAGGTGGTTCGGTTGGTAATAGTCGCGGTTGCCTGAAATCCGGAGCCCCAGTCATTGTCGACATGCCACTGCAGTTCGACACCGGTGGTGACGGCAGCATCGGCGGGCGCACCAATCATCGCTGCGCCGAGGATCCCGACGGCCGACACCACCCCCACAGCAAGAGCGGGGCCACGGCGAAGCGAGCCAAATAT